>DASYMB010000209.1:0-4570 GCA_036009285.1 Pyrinomonadaceae bacterium
TTTGCGCAGGACACGAAGTTGAATCTCTCGCCTTACTACCTGACCCCGGGTTTTGCGTTTGGCGGTTCATGTCTGCCGAAAGATTTGCGGGCGATCAATTACAAAGCAAAGCAGCTCGATGTTGAAGCCCCCGTGCTTTCGTCAATCCTCCCCAGCAATCGTTTGCAGATCGAGCGGGCCGTGAACATGGTGCTCCAGACCGGTAAGAAACGCGTGGGCGTGCTCGGCTTCAGCTTCAAGGCGGGCACCGACGATCTGCGTGAGTCGCCGATGGTGACGTTGATTGAGACGTTGATTGGCAAGGGGCTGCAACTGGCGATCTACGATCGGGACGTTTCGCTGGCTAAGCTTTTCGGCGCGAACAAGCAATACATCGAACGCGAGATTCCGCACATTTCGCAACTGATGCGCAGCAGCGTTGATGAAGTGGTGAACGACTCTGAGGTACTTGTGATTGGTAACAAGGCCAAAGAATTTCGGGCGATCGAAGGGAGGGTGAGAAAGGACCAGGTACTGATTGATCTGGTGCGGCTTTTCGATAAACCGATTGGCGAGGCGGGTCTGTATCAGGGAATCTGCTGGTAGGCTGATGACCTTAATCCGATGAAGAGGTCAACTCCCTGAAGTGGGCCGCTTTGGTCCGGGGCGGCTTGACGCCACACTCTTTGAAAAGATGCAAGGAAGACGTGGTCGCGACAGGTCGCGAACGACCAAAGCGCAGACAGGTCAGCGCACTCCAAAGTAGTAAGTTTTGAAAACTAAAAAGCAAATCATCTGGCGCCGGATCGCAGTCGCTGTTATCACGCTCGCGTTGCTGCCGGTGTTCGCCTGGGCTAGCGCGCGGTTGTTAGTTGTGCGCGCTCCTGTTTCCAACGCCGATGTGATTGTCGTGATGAGTGGATCGGCAACCTTTCGCGAACGGGCCCGTCATGCCGCGGAACTCTATAACCAAGGCCGGGCGCCGAGAATCGTTTTGACCAACGACTATCTCCAAAGCAGTTGGTCGGAAAAGGAGCAGAGGAACCCCTATTACTACGAACGGTCGCGCGACGAATTGCGGAGCGCTGGAGTTCCCGACGATAAGATTGCAGTAATCATGGTTCCTATCACAGGCACTTACGACGAAGTAGTACTCCTAAAAAAATATGCGCAAGCTAACCAGCTTAGTTCACTCTTGGTCGTCACCTCCGCCTACCATTCGCGCCGTGCGTTATGGACCTTCCGCCGCGTTTTTCAGGGAAGCGGGAAATTGATAGGGATGGATCCTGCCGAGCCCGGGCTGGAAACGCCGGCGCTTGCTACGTGGTGGCTTCATCGGTTGGGTTGGGAAATGGTGCCGAAGGAATACGTGAAAATGTTGGGCTACTGGTTTCGTTATTGAGATACAGAACCGAGCGCGGTAGCGCCGGATGCAAAAGTCAACTTGGCAAAATCCCATTTGTAAATAGGAGAGTCTTGAAAATATTTGCTTCGCAACCACTTCGGAAACAGGTTGATGCTGGCATCCGGCGCTACCGCGTCGGTTCTGTAACTGACCTGGGTAACGCGAAATCGCAGGTATTGATGGTTTCGTATGATCGGGCAGTTGGTTAACGAGGTCATGATAAAGAGTTCGAATGAAAGTCGCACATAAAAAACTGAAAGTGGTTCTGAGGTTCGTGGCCTTTGGCGCAGTGCTGGTCGCTTCGCTTGCATTCGTGTTTGCCGAAAGAAGCGGCAGCCAGATGCCGCGACAGCGAGTGATCGCGCTCAAGGCCGGCGATGATTTACAAGCGGCGCTGAAATCCGCGAGGTTTGGCGACACGATAGTTTTGCAGGCGGGGGCAACCTACGTCGGCCCAATCATTCTGCCGTTCAAAGGCAGCGGGTCTGGTACTGACGCTGACTATATAACGATTCGCAGTTCGGAGCTGAACGGCATTGCAAGTGACGCCGAGCGCATCAAGCCCGGCATGCACGCGCGCGCAATGCCGAAAATAGTTGCGCCCGGCGGGAAGGCCGCGGTGGGAACTGAGCCGGAGGCGCATCATTTCAAATTCGTCGGCGTTGAGTTTCTGCCGGCGGCGAATGCGAGCTATGTTTTCAATGTGATCGATTTGGGCAGCGCTGACTACACCTCGCTGGTCCAGTTTCCCCATCATCTGATTTTCGATCGCTGCTACGTTCATTCGCCCGGCTTGAATCGCGCGCGCCGCGGCTTCGCCTTAAACAGCGCGGAAACTTCGATCATCAATTCGTATGTTTCGGGTTTTGCCGGCGCCGGCGATGAGACGCAGGCAATTGCCGGCTGGAATGGCCCCGGTCCGTTTCACATCGTCAACAACTATCTCGAAGGCGCAGGCGAGGTTGTGCTTATTGGTGGTGCCGATCCTGCGGTACCGAACCTGGTGCCGTCAGACATCGAGTTTCGCCGAAACTATTTGCGCAAACCAAAAGAGTGGCTCGGGCGGGCGACGATCAAAGGGACGTTCGAACTAAAGAATGCGAGACGAGTTGTTATTGAAGGTAACCTGATCGAGAGCGAGATACTCACGACTGCTGTAGTGTTGACAGTGCGAAACCAGGGCGGCAAGGCGCCGTGGAGCACAATCGAAGATATCGAAATTAGAAACAACATCGTCCGTCATGCGAGCTCGGGCGTAAATATTCTCGGCAGCGACAACGAACAGCGGAGCCAGGAAGCGAAACGAATTCGCATAGTAAACAACCTGCTCGAGGACATCGTTGCCGGCGATCCCAACAACATTCCTTACTTCCTGCAGACAAACGGCGGCCAGGATATTACCGTCGCCCATAACACCGTTCAGCAAACGGGAAATATCATTACCGCCTACGGCACGCCGGCAAAACACTTTATCTTTCGCGACAACATCGCGCAGTTTAATCGCTACGGCATGGCCTGCCAGATCGAAGGCTCCGAATGCGGGCGCGAGAATCTGTTTTGCAACTGCTTTCCTGGCGGAGTTTTCAAGGGCAACGTTTTTGCCGATAACCTCGGCGCTGCGGCCAACGACAACGTCGAGTCGAAGTACCCTTCAGGAAACTATTTTGTGAGCTCGTATCAGAGAATCGGCTTTACAGACTTCGCACATGGCGAATGGCGGCTCGCGGTTGGCAGCCGAACGCGCCGGAGAGGAAGTGACGGACGCGATCCCGGCGTAGACCTCGACGCACTAATCGCCGCAGGCGCCCCAGCGGCTCGAGAAGGCTCTCGATTTCAAATGCGCTAAATTCAAATATCGTTTTAGAACCGAACGTTACGCGCGGGCGGACCAGTCCGGTGTCTAAAAAAAATAACGCCGAAAACTTATGTCAGACAGTTTTGTAAATACGAAGTTGAGCGACAAACTTAGATGGTCCCTGCCGTGGTTGCTGCGTTACCCGGCCTGGCGCGCCGGTGAATTTATGAGTCGCACTCGGGACTCAGGTGGTCCGAGTCATCTGATCTTCGTAGTCGCAAATCATTTTGAACCGGGACTGGGCCAGACGGCGCTGAGGCGTTTGGAGAAGTGGTGTAAATTGGCGCGCGCTACGGGCGACGCGGTGCGCGACCACGACGGCACGCCGTTTCGCCATACGAATTTCTTTCCCGCTGAACAATACGAACGTCCGCTTTTGGAAATGTGCGCCGCTTTACAGACGGACGGTTACGGTGAAGTGGAAATACATTTGCACCATGGCGTTGACCAGCCTGATACGGCTGAGAATACGCGGCGCCAGTTGGAAACTTTTCGGGACGTGCTGGCGGAAGAACATAAGTGCTTATCAAGGGAAGCACCCGGTTCACAAGCGAAGTATGGTTTTGTTCACGGCAACTGGGCCCTGGCAAACTCAGCCGGCGGACGATACTGCGGCGTCGATTCGGAAATGCAAATTCTTGCAGACACCGGTTGCTATGCCGACTTCACGCTTCCATCCGCGCCTTTTCAATCGCAGGTGCCGCGCATTAACGCAATCTACCAATGTGGTCATTCGTTCTCCGAAGCGCGGCCACACCGTTCCGGGCGCAGCCTTAGAGTCGGTGACAGTCTAACGCTGCCGGTAATTTTCACTGGCCCCCTCGTGTTTGATTGGACGCGGCGCGTGCGTGGTTTGCCCGTCCCCAGAGTTGAAGACGGCGCACTGGCGCAGAATTATCCGTTGACGATGAATCGTTTGAATCGCTGGCGCAGCGCCGGCATAGGTGTAAAAGAGCGCCCGGACTGGATCTTTATCAAGCTCTACTCGCACGGCTTCTTCGATTGGGATCAGGACTCCATGATCGGCGAGCAAATGAAAAGATTCATGAACGGAGTGTTGGAGGTTGCGGAGCGTACCGGCGAATTCAAAGTTCATTTCGCCAGCGCCCGCGAGGCATTCAACATGATCGTTGCGGCAGTAGACGGACGGGAAGGCGAACCGGGAGCGTATCGAGATTACAAGCTGCGCCAGATAATGCAGGAACGAACCGCGGGAATATTGAGCAATAAAATACTGGCCGAAAGCGAAGCGGAGGTCGTGCTACGATGAGATCGGAAAGAGTTTATCCGCAGATTACGCAGATTACACAGATTCTAAAATGACTATGAAG
>DASYMB010000210.1:0-7284 GCA_036009285.1 Pyrinomonadaceae bacterium
TCACGCCGTCGAATGTTTGCATGCCATCCTGATCGCCCTGCTCCATCGCATCGATAAGGGATTTGCCCTCCGACTCACCCTTTTCGATGTACTCCCGAGTTCGCATTGTAGACTTGAGAATTTCGATCGCCGCAATCCGTCCTTTCCCGTCAGGCTTGGGAATGAGGCGCTGCGACACGATGTAACGAAACGACTGCGCGATGCGCGTTCGGATCACGCGCTCTTCGTTTTTCGGAAACACTCCGATAATACGATCGATCGTCTTGGAGGCGTCGATCGTGTGGAGCGTTGACAATACCAGGTGGCCCGTTTCCGCGGCCTCGAGCGCCACTTCAATGGTTTCCTTGTCTCGCATTTCACCTACCAGAATTACTTTGGGCGCCTGACGAAGAGCGGCCCGCAATGCAATCGAAAAACTCGGCGTATCAGAATGAAGCTCGCGCTGGTGAATCGTAGAATTCTTATGAGCGTGCAGAAATTCGATCGGATCTTCGATGGTCACAACGTGGTAATACTGCGTCTCGTTGATCAGGTCGATAATGGCAGCAAGCGTGGAACTCTTACCGCTTCCGGTCGGGCCCGTTACGAGCACGATACCGTTTTTGATGTTGACGATCTCCTTCAACTGCACCGGCAAGTCAAAGTCGTTGAAATTCGGCGGATTGGTAGGAATAACACGCATCACGATCGCATAGGTGCCGCGCTGCTTGAAAATATTCACGCGAAACCGGGCTTCGCCGGGAGCACTGAACGAAAGATCCGCCGAACCACTCTTTTCCAGGCTCTCGGTAGCACTGTGATGATTTCCGATGATCAGCTTTGCCATGCTGGCCGTATGCGCGGGAGTAAGCTTTTCAAGGCCGGGAAACCGACCCGCTTGAAGCTTTCCCGCCAACTCGATTTGCGGCGGCCGGCCGGGCGAAAAAATGAGATCGCTGACCTTGTCGGAAGTCTTCAGCATTTGTCGCAGCACGGCCATGAAGTTTAACGGGGGAGGCGTGGTTGCTTGAGCGTCTGGCGTGTTTGGTGTACTCATTCTATTTGGAACTTTTTCCTTGTTAATAACGTCCAAGTGAGCAACGTCTAGAGTTTGTACCGGCTCGTATATTAAACCGGTTTACAGGAACGAGCTTGAGCGAGCGGCGCACGCAAACTTTTGTAACAGCAAACTGTTTAGGTCTGCGATGCCGAACATTTATTGGGCCGACGCAAACTGACTGTTTGCCTTGCGACGATTTCAAAAGGAGGCGCTGAAAACATGGCAACGTACAGAGATCCTGTTAGCTGCTTTGCACCGCTTGAAGTGCTCGAGCGTCTGCTGGAAATTCGCGCTGAAGCGGGTTTCGCGCCCGCCGTTTATCTCCTTTCACCCGATGACCTGGCAGACTATCTCGATGCCTTTGGCTTCGACGTCTACGCGTTTTCTGAGGCTGAAACAGAGTTTCACTTCGGAGACTACCGCGCGCCCCTCGCGCCGGGTGGCGATCATGCGCATTGTTCATTGACGGCGCACTAGCCTGCTCTTTTTGGAGTGCGGCGACCTGTCTCCGCTTTGGTCCACGGCGGCTTGACGCCGTTTTTCCCTTGAGAATCTGCTCGACGCACCTGCCGCGACAGGTAGCGGCTGACTAAAGCGGCGACAAGTCTCCGCACTCCAAACTTCTAAAGCGCCTTGATTACAAAGAACGTAACGTCGTCAGTTGCTCCGCGTCCATCCGTCCATTCAATCACTTCTTTATAAACCGCTGTGATCAGTTCGCGCGCGCTAAGCTGGCGATGAGCTTTTATCGCTTCCGCAAGTCGGTCACGTCCAAACTCTTCACCCGCCGGATTCTGCGCTTCAGTCACGCCATCCGTATAAAGTACCAGCACCTCGCCGGGCTCAGTCGTCAGGTAATACTCATGATAACGAGTATCTCTAAACATTCCGAGCGGCACGCTGCCTCGTTCAATGAAGCTTGCCTCACCATTCTTATTCAGCAGGATCGGCGGATTATGGCCGGCATTTGTATAGGTGAGGGTCTTATTAGTTACGTCGAGAATGGCGTAGAAGGCAGTCACAAACTGGTTGCGCTCAATCGATTCCCATAACAGATAATTCACTTTCGCCATCGAGATATGCGGCGAATAACCGATGTGTGTGGCCGCGCGCAAACTCGCTCGCAGAAAAGCCATCAGCAAGGCTGCGGGAACGCCTTTGCCGGAAACGTCCGCGATCACCAGTCCAATTTGATCGTCGTAGATCTTTACCCAATCGTAATAGTCGCCCGACACTTCCTCGGTGGGAAAGTTGTAAGCGCTGATGTCGTAGCCTTCCAATTGCGGGTCCCTGGCGGGAAGCAATTCCAATTGCACCTGGCGCGCTACTTCGAGTTGCCCTTCGAGCCGCTTCTTCTCGATCAATTGCTCGTGAAGCATTACCTTCTCGATAATAATCGCCACCTGCGAAGCGAGCAGCATCAGAACTTCGAGGTCATCTTCGGAGTAAGCGTTTAGTTCGTCACTCTCGAGATCGAAGACACCAATTACTTCGTCGTTGGAGATGATCGGCGCCACCATTTCCGAACGCGTTTCTCGTCGGGCGTTGATGTAATTCGGATTATTCCGCACGTCGGGAGACGTAATCGGCTCGCCGGTAAGCGCCACCTGCCCTATCAGACCCTCGCCCAGTTTCAAATGCAGGTTTGTCAATTCGTCGATGTCATAACCGCGAACGGCCTCTGCCTGAAACACGCATGGCTCTTCGCCGGCAGCGACGCTGCTCTCATCTACACACTGCACTACAAAGATACCCGCTGCGTCGTAAGGAATTAAGGAATCGAGCGTGTCCATCACGAGGTTGAGCACCTCCTGCAAGTCGAGTGAACGGCTGATCTTCTTAGTAATGTCGAGCAGCATGCGCAGCTTGTCTGTGGTTGTCAGACCAGGCAAAGGCAGCTCTTTTATCTGTTCACTCATTAATTAGAACTCCGCCGGCGTTTGGGATCCGGAAATGGTCCAGGAAACAAAAACGAATTATAAGCGTTGAAAGGCAAAAGCATGAAGCTCGATTACTGAACGGTATCTTATTTGGAGTGCGGTGACCGGTCACCGCTTTGGTCGGCTGCGGCCTGTCGCAGCCTTGGGAGAAGGAATCGCTGCTGGAAGCGGCGTCAAGCCGCCGAAGGCGAAAGCGGTGACAAGATCACCGCACTCCAAAGATGTTAGATCGGATGCGCGGCGCGGTAGGTCTTCCACAAACGTGTGACTTTGAGTCGGTACTCGACGAGTTCACGGCTAACGCGGAAATGATTGGCAATCTGCCGCGACCTCTGCCCTTCGAGTACGAATCTCCTCAAAGCAGAAAAAGGGACCAGGGCCGCGGCGCCGGTCGCGTACGCGGCTTCCTCGTCAGCCTTTCTGTATTCGCGCGAGATCGTGCGCCCGCTTTCCGTTTCGGCATCCACTTTCAGCCGACTAGGCTGGTGTCCGAGAAAAACATGCGAGACCTCTTCCATGAGAGTCGCGTTGGTGCGCATGCGGCCATGATTAGGATTGAGTATTACGATTCTCTTACCGTCCGGCAGCGGCAAGGAACACGCGCCCCCAGACCACTTCTCCGAAGCCGCGCCCAGCAAATGTTCGCGCGCTTCCGCGCTGAGGCCCTTGATTTGATCGAAGTCAACCACCAGCAACTTGGCGAATTTCGCCAGACGAAAAGGATCGAGTGGCGCGCCCGCTCGCACGCGCGCGAAATCTCGAAAGCCTAAGGCGTTCAACTCAAACAGCCGCCACTTTTCACCGGGTGGTAACTCAAAATCGATCATGCACGAATTATAGCTTGCTGATGAAGTGGAGGCTTAGCGACGTTTGCGCGCGGGAGGCGCGGGTTCGTTTCGACTAAACTGTGAGTAGGCGACGCGAAACAACTGTGACAGGGCATCAGCGGTTTCGGGAGAGAGGTTGCGATCGGCGCGCAAATGAGCTTCAACTATTTCCGGCGTCGACTCGTGCGGATAATAGATAACCGCTTTTGTGTCGTTCGTGTCCTGCGGGCCACGACCAAGAATCCGTTCCAGCGGCATATCCAACCACGAAGTTAATCGAGCTATGTTATCAGCGTCAGGTTTTCCCGTTCCGTTTTCAATTCGAGAGAGGGTCGACGCTGAAACGCTCGTCTGATCCGCGACATCGCGCAAACTAAGCACCAGTTCCTCGCGTCGTCGTCGGATTGCACGACCTAGTTCTTCCGTGTTGATTAACGATTTTGAAATCTTGGCCATATGGTTCCAGCTCCTCTTTACCCAGGACGATACCACACCAGGGTTTTAGACGCAAGATTCTGTCTTACGGCTGAAACAGAGCAGGACCGGCATTCCTGCCTGTACGGGGTGAAACGGAAAAGTATTGTTAGAAGAAAAGGCAACCAGAGATTTTCCATTTCTCATTTTCATTTCTCATTGAAAATCGCAGGCGCACCCGATGAAGTATCGATGGTCTGCCGATGACAACTGAGAAATGAAAAAATGAGAAAATGGAAAATCTAATTTGCTTCTGTACAGTTTGGATTGATTCAACAAAGGACGGACAGGAATGTCTTTCCTACAACTAAGGTTGTGTCTGGTGTTTTGTCGCTGACATTGCGAGATCGCGGGCGCGCGGCAAAACATCGACAGCCTTAGCAACCTGTTGGTCGTCCGTAGTAATGAACACGCGGTCAGCCATAACTCTACCGTAGGCGGCAGTGACAAAATTGAAGCGCAACTGCAGTTCGATAAACGAGCGGTTACGATCTACCAACGGTGCGAGGCCTTTGAACGTCGGATTGCGGGCGACAAATTCCTTGAAGGCTTTGAAGACCGGTTCAGCAATTGGAAAATCGCCCGGCTGCAATTGATGAGCGAAGTCGATGCTTCCCGGCACGCCGTAACCGGGAACCCCGGGGATGCGGTTATTTGCGAGTTCGCGGGTAAACGCAAACAGCGGGCTCAACAAACGCCGCTGCGTCGGGGTGATAATCCGCGCTTTCACACTTTCGTCGGGAGCGATACCGCCACCGCCATAAACCTTTCTACCGGTGTCCGTTTTCTTTTCCGGCCCGACCGGTCTTGAGTCCTCATCCTTCTGATCGAGGCGCTTCGAGCCGCCGTGCGTGTAGTAGTCGTAAAAACCGTTGTCGGCGTAATCGCGTTGAATGAGTCGGCCAGAGGGCGTGTAATATTTTGCAGAAGTCAGAGTCAGGCCGGCGCCGTAGTCGAGCGGGATGATGCTTTGGACCAGACCCTTACCAAAACTAGTTTGACCAACAATCAAAGCGCGATCGTGATCCTGCATCGCGCCGGCAACAATCTCCGAGGCCGACGCCGTGTTCTCGTTTACCAGAATAACGAGCGGAATCGAGTCGGCTGACCTGTTTTTCGATTCGTAGTAGTTATCTCTGAGTCCATTACGACCCTTCTGCGTAAGAATCGCGTGTCCGTAGGGCAGGAACACTTCGGCCACATGAATCGCCTGGTCCAAAAAGCCGCCGGGATTATTTCGCAGATCCAAAACGAGCGTGTTGGCGCCCTGGGAGTGTAGCATCGCGAGGGCGTCCTGGAGCTCGTCAGTAGTCGAGTAGTTAAACCCTCGCGTCATGTCCACATAACCCACGCCGGGCTTGAGCATGTAGGCATCCGGAATTGAAGGCTGCGGCACCACGTCACGCGTTATCTCTACGGTTTGAGTGCGCTTTTCGGCTGCGCGTTCGACCGTGATCTTCACAAGAGAACCACGTGGTCCACGAATCTTGTCGCGCACTTCCAGCGAAGCTTTGCCGATCATCTTCACGCCGTCAACAGCAAGGATTCGATCTCCGAAGCGCAAGCCTGCGCGCGCAGCCGGCGAATTTGGAAACGTGGCTGTGATGAACGTATCAGGCTGCTCTCCCAATATGTAATTCTGAATCGAGGCGCCGATTCCGAAGTATTCAGAACGCTGCTCCGTTTTGAGTTCGTCATACTCTTCTCGATCATAGTAGTTTGAATGCGGATCGAGCGAGCGCAACATACCGATGATCGACGACTTGAAGACGGAGTTGTAATCCAGCTTCTTACCTTCGACGTAGTTTTCCTGTATCACTCTAACCGCCTCATCGAAGTCTTTCTCAATTAGCGGAATCGTGGCTGAGCTTGCCCGCCCAGTGCGCCGGCCCGTCGCGGTCGAACCTGCTGCCGGCCGGCCCGCGGACGTGCTCCCGACCGACGGCTGTGTCTTTTGTTGAGCAAAGACCAGGGGTTGAATGGTAAGTGTTAGTGAGAACAGCGCGGTAAGCGCGAACGAGAATATCTTTTTCACTGCAAAGCCTTTGAGAAGTGCGACATGGTGACGATCCCTTTTGCGAGCAGCACGCGAACGCCAAAGCCGCGAGCTGTTAAGCAGTCTAAATACTAGCTAATGCCATTCGGCTGAGCAAGGCGGTTTGCCCGTACGTGCTCGATGATGGTTCGTTTATTCGCGACGATTGTTAACATAGTCTAAACGTTTCCCGGGGCAACCGCGGGGCGTTCGCGGGAGTCTGGCTTGACTGCCCTTCAAGTGCATCCGTAGAATGAACTTACCAATGATCAAAAGCGTAGTTAGAAACTAGTTGTAGAACATTTTGATCTTAAGGAGTTTTTAATTATGAGTAGTCCTTATCAGAACAGTCCTTATCAAAAGGAAGAAGCGCCCGCAGGGGAAACCGTCGACGACTTGATGCTTAGAGACGACGAAACTGAAGGCGATTCCGAAGACCGAACGCGGACCGCGTCTTCAGTTAGAGATATCGCTTCGCGGATTCCGGAATCCCTGAGTGCTATCGGACGCGACATCAGTCGCACCATCGAACGCGCAATTTCAGCCAAGGATGATTACGTTGTGGCCGTAAAGGTTTCGCCCGCTGCTCAGGAGAAAGTTGATCAGTTGGTGGCGGCGGGGATATTTCGCAACCGCGCGGAAGCGGCGGGTTTTCTGGTTGAAGAAGGTATTAAAACGCAGTCGGCGCTTTTCGAACGAGTGCAACAGAAGCTCGCAGAAATTGAACGCTTGCGCGCCGAGTTGCGAGGTATGGTCAACGAACGACCAGCCTGAACAGCTTGTCAGTTTTCCTTGTCACCCCCAAATCTGAACGTGCTAATCCCGCCCCCGGAGACGCACGCTCACAAGAGCCTCTTCACGAATCGAGATCAATGTGGCCGAAGGATTAACACTTTCACCAACCCCCATCCAACAATTTAGTCTTGCCAATGGTCTACGCGTGATCTTGTGCGAGGACCATGCCGTGCC
>DASYMB010000211.1:0-9655 GCA_036009285.1 Pyrinomonadaceae bacterium
CGTTCTCAGACCAGGCCGGAGCAACTTCGGAAAAAAACAGCGGCTCGCGGCGGTTTGCAACCACGCGCGCCTCAGTGCCGTCGGCATTGGCAATGATCAAGGCGGATTCCCCGCGATTGGTGCTGCGACGGATGAATGCTATGCGCTTCCCATCTAACGAAAAGCTTACCGGGCCCGCGAGATCGACCGGGAGTTTCTGCGGCGACGAACCAAGCACGGCAATCTTGTAAAGCACGTCATGCGCATTGTTTTCCCAAACTACGTAATAGATGTTGTTGCCGTCAGGGGTAAAAGTGAGACCTTCATATTGGTCCGCCGTGGCGTTCACAATTTGTTTGCTCGCGATGGGTTCGCCGACCTGCCGTAGCCAGAGACTTTGGCGTCCGCCATCCTCCACCACCTCCGCGAGATACTTACCATCCGGGGAGATGGCCGCGTCCACCGTCTTACCGGAACTGGTCAGCTTTGTCATGCTCATATTTTGGAATGGCGTAGTGGTTCGACCCGGACGAATGACGAGCCAGGCGACCACGACGACAATTAGCAACGCGAGCGCGAAAAAAGTTATTGAGAGTCGCGGGCGTTGAAGCGACACGGAGATGCTTTTCAAGGCGCTTCCATGCGAAGCCTTTTCAGGGACCAGCCGTCGGGTGCGGTGGGTATCTTCACCGGTAAGTTCGAGACGGGTGCTCCTGAGATCGGCGACGAGTTCGGCAGCCGATTGGTAGCGCGCCTCCCGATCTTTCTCCAACGCTTTGAGAGTGATTCGATCTAGTACTTTGGGAACGCGGTCGTTGATAAACGACGGCGGCAACGGGTTGAAGTGAATGATCTGCGCGCCGATCTCGAAGACGCTCCCGCCTGAAAAGGCCGGCCTTCCGGCGAGGCACTCATAGAGTAACGCACCAATCGCGAAGAGATCGCTGCGCGCGTCCACGTCCGCGCCCATCGCCTGTTCCGGCGAAAGATATAGGGGCGTGCCCACGATAGTGTTGCTGCCCGTACGCGCCAGCATTGTGTTGGCGTCGGGCTTGGATTCTGGCGGCTGATCGCCCTGCAATTGTTTTACTAGTCCAAAATCCACCACCTTCACGTCGCCGGCTTCATCGATCAGCACGTTTGAAGGCTTGATGTCGCGGTGTACGATGCCACGGGCGTGGGCCGCTCCCAGTGCGTCAGCGACAGCTTCGAGACACTGCACGGACTGTGTGATTGTCAAAGCGCTCCGGTTCAAAAGATCGCTCAACGTCTCTCCCTTGATGTACTCCATCACGATGAACGGCTGACCGGTCGGCGTCTCGCCGTAGTCATGTATGATTGCGATGTGCGGGTGTGAAAGCCCCGAGACCGCGCGGGCTTCACGCAGGAAACGAGCGCGATGCTGGTGGTCCTGATCGTTAGTCAAAAACTTAATAGCAACGCGCCGCCCGAGGTGGGTATCTTCCGCAAGGTAGACCTCTCCCATTGCGCCCTCCCCAAGCTTTCCGACGATCAGATAATGTGAAACTGTCTGCCCAATCATCTGTTTTTCTAGTCTGTCAAAGCACGACGGGTGGGATGATACAGCGTGGTTGGCGACAATTCACGACTAGCCCTCAGATTGAGTGTGGGCCGTCATGCTATGACAAACACCTGGGCATTTTCAAGGTGAATTCAACCTACAACTGCAAGAGTGAATTCGTTTTCGCTCCGGAGGAGCGAGATGTTTATAGCTACGAGTGCAACCTCAAAGCTCTCGCTACGAAAGGAGCGAAACTCGGTAGCATCACCTTCGCCGGGCATCCAAAAAGCGATTGCGCTCCTGGTGGCCTATCTCCAAAGTTCGCGCAACAAATGAATACGTCAGTTGCTCCGATCGGCAGTCCCGGAGGGACGAAATGTTTATAGAGATCAGAGTACCCAAAACGTCTTCGCTCCAGCGGAGCGAGATATTCGGTTCGCGGGACGGCACATTGCGCTCCTACGGAGCGAAGAAGTACCTCCGGCTGCCCTGAACTATAAACATTTGGCCGGGCTGCGGCCCGGTCGTTCGGCACGACTTGTTTGCGCGAACTTTGGAGACAGGACTCCAGGGAACTCGGGACTAAAGCAGGGACCGCCAAGCTATAAACATCCCGCCCTTCCAGGAAGACTTACTTTTTTGCGAAGGTAAGGACGAAGTAGAAAAAGGGCAGACGGCAGTTTGTTTTCGGCTTTTGTCGTGCGTTTAGTTTTGAGCAGTTGTTATTTCTTCAGCCAACCAAACAGGCCGTGGACGATCGTCTCGCGGTTCTCTTCGTAGATTGCGCGGGTGAGGGGAATGCCCATGGGGCAGGCCTTGATGCAGTTTTGCGCGTTGCCGCAGTTAGTAATCCCGTCTTCGCCCATGATTCCTTCGAGACGTGCGTCGCGAGTCGACTCGCCGCTGGGATGCATGTTGAATAGGCGCACCTGCGCGATTGCCTGCGGTCCGATGTAGTTGTCCTCGTCGTATTGCGGACAGGCCTCGAGACAGCAACCGCAGGTCATGCAACGTGAGTAGGCATAACGCTCCTGCACGTCTTCCTGATCCATGCGCGGCCCCGGACCAAGATCGTAAGTTCCGTCCAGCTCAATCCAGGCGTTAACGCGCTTGAGATGATCGAACATCTGCGAGCGATCGACCACCAGGTCGCGAATGTTGGGAAACTTCTGCATCGGCTCCAGCTTGATTGGCTGTTCGAGGTTGTCGACCAGCGCGGAGCAGGATTGGCGCGCGCGTCCGTTGATAACCATGGTGCAGATGCCGCACACCTGCTCGAGGCAGTTCATCTGCCACACCGGCGGCGTTGTTGGAGTTCCTTCCATCGTCACCGGATTCTTCTGAATCTCCATCAAGCAGGAGATGATGTTGAGATTCGGACGATACGGAAGCTGGAAGCGCTCCCAGTATGGCGGCGAGTCGGGATTCGCGCGGCGGCGGATGTGAATCTCGACAGACTTCGGCGGGAGGCGCCTGGCTTTCGATGGTTGAACGTGTGTGGACATGATGATTCAGTTCTTAGTGGCTAAAGAGGATCGACTACAGATTTTCCATTTATCATTTTTCATTGCTCATTTTTACATTGAAGAGAGAACATCCTCGTCCTCACAGAAGTTGCTTTCGCTGACCAATGAGAAATGAAAAATGACAAATGGAAAATCTTGCTTGATCTAGCCTTCATAGTTTCCCACTTACGTTTGCGCGCTTGGCCTCGCGGCGGCCGGATCGTGTTTCGGTTCCTGTTTCGCTTTGCTGTAATCGCGCTTCCTCGGCGGGATCAGCGAGATGTCGACAGCCTCATAGGAAATAACCGGCCCTTCACCCGAATATCCCGCGATGGTCGTTTTCAAAAAGTTCTCGTCGTCGCGATCGGGAAACTCCGGCTTGTAGTGTGCGCCGCGCGACTCGTTGCGGTTGAGCGCGCCGAGCGTGATCACGCGCGCCAGCTCCAGCATGTTGTCCAGGTGACGCGCATGCGGCAGCGCCATGGTCGCCCAGAGATTCGAGTCGTTAATCGAAATTCGTTTGTAACGATCCATCAGCTCGAGCAGTTTGTTATCGGTCGCCTTCAGTTTGTCGTTGTAGCGAACGACGGTCACGTTGTCCGTCATCCACTTGCCCATCTCCTGATGAAGAAGGTACTGGTTCTCGTTACCGCTTTGCTTCACGAGGGCGTCGTTGATCTCCTGTTGCTTCCGTAGCTCCTGATCGTAAATGCGCGAGCCGTTGGCGCCGTTTCTTTCAACGTTCTTCGCATAAGTAATTGCCGCAGGTGCGGCGACGAATCCGCCGTAGACGCAACTCACGAGCGAATTAGCGCCGAGGCGGTTCGCGCCGTGAATCGAATAGTCGCACTCGCCGGCCGCCAGCAGACCGGGAATGTTCGTACGCTGATCGTAGTCAACCCAGAGCCCGCCCATCGAATAATGCACGCCGGGAAAGATGCGCATCGGCACATGGCGCGGGTCGTCGCCTACGAACATCTCGTAGATTTCCAGGATCGCGCCGAGTTTGCGATCGAGCGTCTCAGCAGGGATGTGGGTGAGATCGAGATAGACCTGGTTCTCGCCGCCGACGCCTTTACCTTCAATGCATACCTGAAAGATTTCGCGCGTGGCAATGTCGCGGGGAACAAGATTGCCGTAGGCGGGAAATTTCTCTTCGAGGAAATACCAGCGTTCGTTCTCCGGTATCGACGACGGAGTTCGCGGGTCGCGTTCCTTTCGCGGTACCCAAACGCGACCACCCTCGCCGCGCGCGGATTCGGACATCAAGCGAAGCTTGTCTTCACCGGGAATCGACGTCGGATGTACCTGGATAAATTCTCCGTTCGCATATCTCGCGCCCTGCTGATAACAAGCGGAGACGGCGCTGCCGGTGCAGACCATCGAGTTCGTCGACTTCCCGTAGATCAAACCCGGCCCACCGGTAGCCATGATCACGGCGTCCGCGGGAAAGGATTTTAGTTCGAGCGTCTGCAGGTTCATCGCGATCAGCCCGCGACACACCTGCGCGTCGTCAAGCACGAGGGACATCATTTCCCAGTGCTCAAACTTGCGAACTTTTCCGGCCGCTTCATAACGCCGCACTTGTTCGTCGAGCGCATAGAGCAACTGCTGACCGGTCGAGGCGCCGGCAAAGGCAGTGCGGTGATGCTTGGTGCCGCCGAAGCGACGGAAATCCAGCAGGCCTTCCTTCGTGCGTGAGAAAGGGACGCCCATGCGATCGAAAAGGAAAATAATCGAAGGCGCCAACTCGCACATGGCTTTGGCCGGCGGTTGATTCGCGAGAAAGTCGCCGCCGTAGACCGTGTCGTCGAAGTGTTCCCAGGTCGAATCGCCTTCGCCTTTGGTATTGACGGCGCCGTTGATGCCTCCCTGAGCGCACACCGAATGAGAGCGCTTCACCGGCACAACGGAAAACAGATCCACGGCGTGGCCCGCCTCGGCGATTCGCATTGCCGCCGCCAGGCCTGCCAGTCCACCACCCACGATTGCGATCTTTGTTCCGTTACTTGCCATAAATTATTTGACTTTGGTAACTGGCTGATCGGGATGCGCTGGATTTGGGATAACCCGGTGGTTGTTACAGTCCACCACAATATCGAGCTTATTCAGCACAGTCCGACCGACTAGTATTTCGTCGCCGAAAACCAAAGTCTCTTCCAATGTATCCCGATCGAGAATGTTGATAACCAATGGTCCAATAATATCCACCGCCTCTTTACGACCATCGCCGTATTCAACAATGCGCTGTCCTCGACTTGCCAATCCGAGTCTTTGGGCGACGTGAGATGGAACAACACTTCGCACTGCTCCAGTATCAACCATCGCATCTGCCTCATACCGGCGAATCTCAGTCGGGGAAATCTGTCCGCGATGCGCCAAGCCCTCATCAATGGCGTTTGTGAGTACGGCCTTAACTCTTACTTCTCCCATCACAGAATTCCTCCCAGCAGTCCGCCGGGGCGGATAAACGCAACCGCCGCGTTGATACCGACCAGCAGCAGAAAAACGCCAAAGCCGATGCATGCATAGCCGGTCAATCGTTGCGCGCGCTCGCCGATCGCGATGCCCCAGTCAACCAGGAACAACCAGATCCCGTTTGCCAGATGCCATACCGTGGCGGTGATGCCAACCATGTAAACCAAAAATATTGGAATCATGCGAAACTCACGCGACACGATGTCGAAAGCTTGCTGCGGACTATGCGCCACCGAGATGTTGTTAAGTCCCGGTATCATTCCAAACCTGAAGTTGAGCACGTGAAAAGTGATGAAGAAAAACAGAATCACACCCGTGATGCGTTGAATGAGATAAAACCAGTTCCGGGGATACGGGTAGTTCAGATTGTTTGGCCGCGCTTCCACGGTGATGACCAGCCCATAGACGGCGTGATAGATGAGCGGTATAAAGATTCCGCCAATCTCGACGAAGAGGATATAAGGAATCGACTGCAGGTCTTTGACGGCGTTGTTGAAATCTGCAGCTCCGGTGAGCGCCTTCGAGTTTGTGTAGAAATGCTCCAGCAGGAAGATGCCGAGCGGCATGATGCCGGACAGTTGATGAAGTTTGCGCAAGACAAAAGTCCTGCTCAAATGAATCGCCAAAAGCGCACTCCTTTGCTACCGGGCTTCAGCGCTAAAGCCGATGGTCCAAACCGACGCTGATTGTAATTGCGATTTTTCAGAGCAATGAAATTATATGAAGAACCTTTCAAAAAGCCAAACAGTCGCCTTCGCTGAAGCCTGTAATACAGAGTTCAGGCTTTTGCTTGTTGATTCAGTAGCGCAACCTAAAGGCTGAACTCTAGACTTCTTGAATCGCCTTCCGCAATTTCAACGCGCGGTTCACGAGAACATTATCTATGGATGATTTAGTTTCACACTCGGCAACGGCACTGGCCGATCTCATTCGAAGGCGCGCCTCATCGCCGGTTGAAGTTATCGAAGCCCACCTGAGCCGTATAGATAGACTTAACCCGCAACTGAACGCCATCGTCACGCTTGCAGTCGACGCGATAGACAAGGCGAAACAAGCGGAAGCTGCAGTAATGCGCGGCGATGACCTTGGTCCGCTTCACGGCGTGCCGTTGACAATCAAAGACACAATCGAGACAGCCGGGCTGCGAACCACCGGGGGCTCAATGTTGCACGCCAGCCACATTCCAAAACATGACGCTCCAGCGGTTGCTCGCTTGAAAGCCGCGGGTGCGATCATTCTTGGAAAAACAAACACGGCCGAGATGGCCATGGACTACACGGCGGACAATCCGGTTTTTGGCCGGGCTAATAATCCTTATAACCCCGTACTGACGACAGGCGGATCCAGCGGCGGCGAAGCGGCGGCGATTGCAAGCTGCATGTCGCCGGGGGGAATCGGCAGTGACCTCGCCGGATCGATTCGCATCCCGTCTCACTTCTGCGGTATCGCGGGTTTGAAGCCGACTGTGGGGCGCGTACCGGGCGGCGGCCAGTTTCCGCCGAGTACCGGTCCGTATTCGCTGGGCGCGGCTATTGGTCCAATGGCGCGGTCCGTCGGCGATCTTCGTCTGCTGCTGGAAGCTCTTTCGCGCACATCCGGGCCATGGACCACGGGATCGCTAACGGGGTTCTCCGATGAGCGCTCACTTTTGCGCGGCCTTCGTGTGGCGTGTTACACCGATGACGGAATTGTTCCCATTACTGAAGAAAGCCGGCGGGCCATAGAGACCGCGGCCCTGGCGTTAGCGGAAGCCGGGCTACTTGTGCAAGAGATCCGGCCACCGGGAGTCGAGCGCGGCCACGATCTCTGGCTTAAACTTTTTTCTCGAGCCTCGGTGGTCCAATTGCGAAATGTGTACGCCGGCCATGAAGAGATGGGCGGCGAGTTTGTTCGCTGGCGCCTCGCAACTGCCGATGACAAGCCCGCACCTTCGCTCGATGATTACATCAACTCGTGGCTGGAACGTGATCGCTTGCGCGCGACGCTGCTTGAATGGATGGAAGACACGCCTCTGATCATTGCGCCAGTCGGGGCCGCGCCCGCTTATGAACATGACACACGCAAGATCACAGTCGGTGAGCGCACCATGAGCACGTTTCGCGCTTTCAGTTATTCGCAGACCTTCAATGTTTTCGATCTGCCGGTTGTAGTGGTCCCTGCGAGTCGCACTGCGAAGGGTTTGCCGATCGGTGTGCAGATTGTCGGCCGCCCCTTTGCGGAAGGAACAGTTCTTGCCGCCGCGACAATTATCGAAGAAGCGCTCGGAGGATGGCAGCCACCGCCGCCAAGCAGAAGCCCGACCATCAGTGAGGGCTCCCATGCAGAAGCCCAACCGTCAGGGAGGGTTCCCAAGCAGAAGCCCGACCATCAGGGAGGAGGGCTCTTCTAATATCGTAGGTCCCTTCGGACCACAAAACCTCCCTCACGGTCGGGCTTCTGCTGGGCAGAACGCAGGCTTCTGCTGGGGTAGAACAAACTGAAGTTTGTCGGACCATGGACGATCCGATATAGTTTGAAACCTGGTTCGTTGTCGATTTGAGCGCGGTGCGGTTACCGCTTCGAGGAGTTCAATCATGGATCCCCTTTCCACTCTGCTTGCGTTTTTCTTCTTCGGGTTCATTGCGATCGTGCTACTGGTAATTGCCGCGAAAACTATCAGAATAGTTCCGCAGGCAACTGTGATGTTGGTTGAGCGACTGGGCCGTTTTGATAAGGTTGCGAGCAGCGGGCTCAACCTGCTGGTTCCGTTCCTCGACCGGCCGCGCGCAGTTTACTGGACGAATTCCCGGCCAGGCATCACCTCCATCGATCTGCGTGAACAGTACATCGATCTTCCGCCCCAGCCGGTGATCACGCGCGACAACGTAACCATTCATGTTGACTCGGTTGTCTATTGGCAGATCACCGATCCGGTCAAAGCCGTTTACGAGATGAACGACCTGGTGGGCGGAATCGTGCAGTTAACGATAACCGGCATGCGCGCCGTGATGGGTGATATGGATCTTGATCACACTCTTTCTCAACGCGATCAAATAAACGCGAAGCTGCGAATCATTCTCGACGAAGCGACTGATAAATGGGGCGTGAAGGTGACGCGCGTCGACGTAAAAAATATCAATCCGCCGGAAGACGTTCGCATCACGATGGAAAAGCAGATGACTGCTGAACGCAATCGCCGCGCGCTCGTGCTGCAAGCGGAAGGCGATCGGCAAGCGGCGATCACGCGGGCGGAAGGCGAGAAGCAGGCGGCGGTAACTCGCGCGGAAGGCGAAAAGCAATCGGCCATACTGGCTGCCGAGGGAGCGGCGCAGGCGCGGCAGCGAAACGCTCAGGGTGAAGCCGAGGCAATCGCCCTGGTAGCCGAGGCCATGCACGAGCACGGGAATCCAGCGCAGTATCTGATTACTACTCGCTACATCGAAAGCCTGCGCGACATGACGCGGACGAATAACTCGAAAGTCATCTTCATGCCGGTGGAGACTTCGGCAATGCTCTCGAGTGTGGGTGCGATCAAAGAAGTGCTGTCGCAGACTGGTCAGACGAGCGGCGAGAAGGATGGACCGGGGACGCCGCCAAAACCGCGAGAGCTGCCGCGATAAGTTGAGGTCGCCTTTTGGAGTGCGGTGCCCTGTCACCGCTTTTGTCGGTCGCGACCTGTCGCGACCTCTGCCGGCTGAAACTACTCAGAGATCATGGGCGGCAAGCCGCCCTGGGCCAAAGCGATGACAGGTCACCGCACTCCAAAAAGAGCGTGTCGCGAGATCACCGCATACTTCGATCCGGCGCTACCCAATTCACTTCTTATCACTAACAACTCTGACACCGCAATTTCCGCTGGTGTAAATTCCATCTGCTTATGCGCGGTTGCGAGCGCGCCCGCGCGTTGAGGTTGGCGCAAGCGCGCGATAGTCAAATGCGGATGAAATAGGCGCACCTCTTTTTCAAAGCCGACTTTCGCAGATTCGTTTTCCAGTTGCGCATGTAACTTGCCAAGCTTTCCTGACGGATCGCTGATCCCAATCCATAACACGCGAGGCTGTCCGTGTTTTGGGAAAACTCCTGTGTGCTCGAGACGAATTGAAAAAGGCGCTAGTCGCGCAACCGCTCGCGAAGCTGCGCTCGAAAAATCCGCTACTGAAGCCTTTGGAATTTCACCGAGGAATTTTAAGGT
>DASYMB010000212.1:0-18715 GCA_036009285.1 Pyrinomonadaceae bacterium
GTGAGAAGGAACCGCAAGCAAACTAACCGGGGTCCCAGACAGCCAGCCTGCGTGGGTAGTAGCAGTTTGCTTACAAGGTAGCTGCAATGACAAATGAGAAATGCCAAAATTAGAAAAGGAAAATCTGCGGTTGCGGACAAACGGTAGAGGTGAGCCAGGAGCGAGAGGGACAGGCAGGAATGCCTGTCCTACTTACAACCCGAATCTTCCTCTGTACTCGCCGGAGACGATAAACGACTTGACCATGTCGGCGCGCTTCACGCGGTTCAGCGCTACATCGTCGTTGCGCATGTTTTCGCCTGGCACAGTAACCTGATTCATTTTATTGAGCCAGAAGTCGTAGCCGTTAAAGTTATTGTCAGGCGCGTCGTCCGGATCACGACGCAAGTAGCCGAAGTATTGCATCAGCACGAATGCCGGGTTGTACTGCTTGTCAAAGACGCTATCACTTTCGACCACGCTCCGGAGCGCCGCTGCGCGTCCCAGCGTGTTGCCGGTACCGTAGGCGTTGACGGCAGCTTGCCGCTCGCTGGCCGTTGGTACTACACCCTCGTTCGCGAACAGCGTGTCGACGTAGGTAAAGGCGTTGGTACCTTGCGGAAAAACGGCAACAAATTCCGGCCGCGAAACAAACTCCTGAAGATAAGCCTGGCGATTCACCTCCAGCAGCGTGTCCCATCCGGTGTTCCCAACAATCACACCTTCGCCGACGCGACGTTGGTCGCGCAGAAAAGGCAGATAACGCGGATTCGATTTCGCACTGCCGAATGCCCCTTTGTGAATGCGAATCACGAAGTAGCCGGTCTGCTGAAATTCTATCGAGAGGAAAAAGGCTGCCGAGACATTTGTGCGCCGATCGTCGATGCAGGTGGGATTGTTGCCGCAGATTGAGATTTGGTTTTCCCAAAAGACCTGGCCGGGATTATCGGATTGCCTGGCCAGGAAGTCGTGGTAATGCTGGCCCACAAAGATGTCGTTGAAGTCGATAGGATTGGGCCCCGCCTCAATCGCATCGTCAGTAATCGTTACCGTCGCGGTCGAGGGACTGCCGAGCAGGGCCTGGCCCGTGCCGTTGGAGAGAGTGATTGTGAATGTCTCCGTTCCCTCGAGCTTGATGTCCTGACTGATAAGAACGTCGAAAGACTTGCTTGACTCGTTCGCGCCAAAACGCAGAGTGCCGGGGGCCGCGGTGTAGTCGGTACGCTGAGAGGCGCTGAGGTTGGCAGTCGTGTAATCGACAGTCGCCGGACCAGACACATCGCCGGTGCGAGTAACAGTAATCGCCCTGAAAGTCACCCCTTCGTTCACGGCGTAAGTGCCGGCGCTAAACTGGACCACCGATGGCCCCGCAGCCTGGGCCACGCGACGTGGTTCGAGTGCCGTCAGTCCTAATGCCAGTACAAATGCGGGCAGAACAGATGCTGACCATTTGATCGCGCGAATACTCGCACGTTTGATCGCACGGTGGCTGGCGTCTGCCGGTTTCGTGTTCCTTGATCTCATAGACGATCTCCCTGTATGACACTTGGTGGTTTTCGGATCGAGAGGAGGCAGGGGCAAAAGAATAGTAACCTTTCGACTGTTCGGGCGCAAAAGCGAAGTGCAGGCCATGTCAGAACCACCTGCGTGAGCGGGTGGCCGTGCCCTGTCAGAGCAAGTGGACCGACCTGTCAGTCAATCAAAGTCCGGTAAGTCATCGCCTTGCCGATTCATAACATAGTCAACCGCTATCTTAATACTCCGTTCATTCCACAGACCGCGCTTACTACCTTTATCCGCCCACGGACTGCGCTCTGAGAGCCAACACTCATGCTGACGCATCCTTCTTGTCGCGTAGGCTTTGAAATCGTTTAGCGCGCGTCCTGGTTTTGCAGTTCCGATTGAAACTACCGTATGAACGTGGTTCGTTCGGACGTTGATTGCGCGCAAAGTCCACTTTCGCACTCCGCAGGTTTCGCGAATAGCCTCTTCAACCAATTCTCGTTGCTTAGCGGTGAGGGTTACGACTTCACTAGCCAATTGGCTCAGAGCGTGTTTGAGCCGCCCGCTGTCGGGCGAAAGGTAGGGCGACTTGTATTGATTATGAAAACGGTCAACTGAGCCGCGCTGATCACCGTGAAGCCAGGTGCCATAAGTTCGAAACGTGATTAAGTATCCCAACGGAATATCGGTGTCGTTCCACATAAAATCAATCTATCGCCGCCCGCTTACGCAGGCGGTTCTGACAAGCCGCAAATGAACCACTAGCAGTTCACCTGGTATTCGACACTCGGATTGCCGCAAGCCGCTTGCGCGCCTCGACCGCTTCCGGGCTGCGCGGGTAACGATGCACCAACTCTTGCCAGCCTTCACCGTCGTAGTAAAATCTCTTTTCACGAGCGTCAAAGACGAACGTGACGCCTTGCCGGTTGTAGCGATCGAGTCCGTTGTAGTTGAGGAAGTAGCTGAAGAGCGGTGCGCCACCCGCAGATATTTCTTTGTCGTCGAGTCGGCGCGCGGCTTCGCGTGAGAGGCGCCCGGCAATGTCTTCGGCGGCTTGAGAGTAGATCAGCAACACCTCCGGACGGAGTTCTGACGAGGTGAAGTTGTCGAGAAATATTCGCGCCCGAGCGATGCGATCGAAATCGTCAGAGCCTTTGATCAAACGCAACAGGCGCGCGTCATCACTCGAACGCGCCGGTGAGACTAAAGCGTCACGCTGAATCCAACCGCTCGTTCTGCTGGTAACGTTGACTCTATAAAAAACTACGCCATCCCGGCCGCGCTTCTCTCCTCTGATTGCCACCAGAGCGCCACGTCCGATCCGTCGCAATAGAATTCCGGAAAGCTCCGGTGTTGTTCTGAGCGCCGACAGACGTTCGTTAACTACTACGGCAACGCGACCGCCAACAGGCGCGCGCCTTTTCGCAAAGCTGGTCGGGGGTAAGAGAGTTAAGAAAGAAAGAACTATAAGAACGAACTTCCGTAAGGATTGAATGTTCACGGCTAAGCCTCCTCGAGTTGAGGTTGATGAAGGGCGAGAATTTGCAGATGCGATGGTTCTTAGCGGAAGACGCGGCGACGTGCTGACTGTCGGACGAGACGACGATTCAACCCCGAACTTGCGAGTTTCGCGTTTGCTTGTGTTGCCCCCAGGCGCGCGGCAGAAGAGGCATGATGAAAATGGCAGATTGCCACCGCCAGCGCGTCGGCAACGTCGTTGGGTTCAGGTGCGGTTGCCAGCGAGAGCAGCGTCTTGACCATCTGCTGGACCTGAAACTTTTCGGCGTTGCCGTGGCCGACTACGGTCTGCTTCACGAGTCTGGGTGAGTACTCATGAATTTCGAGCGCCGCACGCTCGGCAACCAGCATTGCCACCCCGCGCACCTGGCCCAACTTCAAAGTGACTTTAACGTTGGTGGCCAGGAAGCCATCTTCGATCGCGCAAGCATCGGGCTTATATCGTTGAATGATTTCTTCCAGGGCGTCGGCAATACGCAAAAGACGCGCGGGAAATTTCTGTTTGGGCGATGCGCAGACTATGCCGCAGTCAACCAGGGCATAGCCGCGGCGGTCGCCCTCGATGACGCCCCAACCCGTCGTCTCGCTGCCCGGATCAATTCCCAAGATGCGCATAGTTTTTTTGTAAAGCAAACTGTTAGTTTGCGTCCGATCGCCCGGGCCCAGTCAGTGATAACGAATCACTCGCAAACTAACGGTTTGCGTTACCGGGTTGGACGACGCTTCCGGTTCGTGCGTACTCAAAAATTCGCTAACGATGCGCAGTATACTACAGCGCAAAGTTGGGCCAGCGACTTTTCTTTTTTGCTCGCCATGCGGATTCTTACCAAATTCCTTGCATGGCGGATCATAATTTTTCAGCCTCACGGACACCGGCTAAACTCCGAAATCTTTCTCGCGGATGCGGTTGGGAGTTGATCTGCAATACTCGGCGGTAACTAACCGAAGTTGCGGTCTGGTCAACAAAGCTTTGACCGATGCCGAACAAGCGAGTAAGCTCTGGCCACAAGTCAAGAGTCACAGATTGCCGCAATCCGCCGGCATTGTTCTTTTGAGAATCCACCACTCGCCATCGGGAGTTGCGTCCGAAGGACCTCCTAGTGCCGTCTGCTGTGTTCACACACACGACTAAACTAAGGAGAGCAACTGATGGCGAATGCCAGCCAAGCCAAAATACATAACCAGCTACTTGCCGGCTTACCGGAAAGCGACTATCAGCGCCTTCTGCCTCATCTGGAGTCTGTCGAGCTAACTCACGGCAAGGTCCTCTACGAAATTGGCGACCCTATCGAATACGTCTACTTCCCTTTTCAAGCCATGGTATCGCTGGTCACGCAAATGGAAGACGGCAAGATTGTCGAGGTAGGTCTGGTGGGTAACGATGGGATGACCGGAATCGCCTCACTCATGGGCCAGGCAACTTCGTCGGAACGGGCGCTGGTGCAGATACCGAACGGCGGAGCGCGCGCGAAAGTCGCCGTGGTCCAGCAGGAATTTGCCAGAGGCAAGGAATTCCAACGTTTCTTGTTACGCTATATGAATGATTTGATGAGGCAGATTTCGCAGACCGCCGCCTGCAACGCCTCGCATACTACTGAAGAGCGCCTCGCACGTTGGTTGCTGATGTGCCACGATCGGGTGGCTTCCATGAAACTAAATCTAACGCAGGAATTTATTGCCGAGATGTTGGGCACGCGTCGCGCTACTGTAAACGTCGCCGCAATCACGCTCCAGTCGGGAAAGTTGATCGACTATAACCGCGGCCAGATCACAATCATTGATCTGCCCGGTTTGGAAGCTTTCTCTTGTGAGTGTTACGAGCTCCTCAAAAAAGGCTTCAATGGCGGCAGAAGGAACAGAGCCAGGGAATAACTAAAATCGGCCTGGTGTTAACTGAAGTGAGACGAAGCTCGCGGCGCCAGGATCAAACCCTTGCAATCGATGGCGGTAAATCTCCTGAGTCGTGGCCGGTTGCTTTATGGTAGGTCAGAGGGGCCAGATACTTTCGCGAGTCCGCAATTAACGCCTCCACGCTCTGGCACAACTCAGAAAAGTTTAGCGGCTTTATCAGATAACCCTGTGCCCCGGCGCTGAGTGCTTCCTGTTTGTCCCGTTCAAAAGCGAGTGCCGAACAAAAGAGGATAGGCGTTGCCTTGTCCGTCTGCCGAATGCTTCGGCAGAGGTCGATGCCCGACCCATCCCTTAGCCGGGAATCCAGCACGAGGGCGTCAAACCTTTGAGATTTTGTCAAATCCAGGGTCCCACTTACACTCGTTGTCGTTACGACTTCGTAGTGGCATTGTTCAAGGACCAGCACAAACAACTCGCGAGTGTCGTCATGGTCTTCAGCAACCAGGATCCGATGTTTGTTCGACTGCATAAGCTCACCTCTCAGTCCATGAAGCTGCGTATAACAAGACAGTTCATGGGTGAACTGAGTTGAATCAAGAGCTCACTTGTCCCAGAAGAATCAGGAAGAAAAGGTCGAGGGTACCGATCGTCGATTGGTTGTCCGTCGGGAAGGATGCAGCACCCTCGACCACCCTGCTTGTTGATGGAAGGACACTATGCCCGCTTTCATTAGTTGTCTGTACGCTAGCGATCACAATACCGAGATTTTTTCGGCAAAGCCACCTTCATCGCTACAGATTAGTTGCATACGATTTAGAAGACTGAAATGACAGCGCTCAAGGACAAGATCAAGACGGCATTGGACGAGAGTCGCATGTTGATCCTCGGGCTCCAGGTGCTATTGGGTTTTCAGTATCGAGCAGCTTTCGAGCCGGGTTTCGAAAAGTTACCCCATGCTTCTCAACTGCTGGAACTGGTCTCGCTCGGGATTCTCCTTTTGGGCGCAGCCCTCCTGATCTCACCGGGGGCCTTCCATCGTATAGTCGCCGACGGCCAGGACACTCCTGAGGTGCACAGGTATGCGACCAGGATAATGGACACGGTCCTCGCACCTTTCGCGCTCGCTCTCGGGATCGATCTTTATGTAGTCTCACGAATGCTGGCGGGGGTTACTCCCGGCCTGCTCGTTGGCGTTGGCACGACGACGCTAGCTCTCTTGTTCTGGTATGGACCAGGGATGTGGCGGCGTGGGCGATTAATATCTAGGGAGAAGTCAGTCATGAAAGACGCCCGATCAAACAGGACGGCGCTCAAGGATAAGATCGATCAAGTGCTCACTGAGGCGCGGGTTGTCCTGCCCGGGGTGCAGGCGCTGCTTGGTTTTCAGTTAAGCATCATGTTGATGCAGGGCTTTGAGTCGTTACCTCCTTCGTCAAAGTACATTCACGTTGCCAGCCTCGCATTGTTGACTCTGAGCATAATTCTTCTGATGTCACCGGCGGCCTATCATCGAATTGTGGCAAGGGGAGAAGACACGCAGGACGTACATCGCTTTGCCAGCCGCATGTTGCTGTTCACCATGGTGCCGTTGCCTCTCGGATTCGCGGGTGATTTTTATGTCGTGGTCAGGAAAACACTGAATTCAAATGCCTGGGCCTCATTTAGCTCCATCGTTATGCTGCTCTTTTTCTACGGCCTATGGTTTGGTTACATGATTTATCGCAAACAAAGAGCGTCTCAATGAGTTCCTTGAGGAACGACGACTGCGCTTCATTGATCGAGGCAACCGACTTGGCCCGAAAAATGGTTCGGCTGGTTCTGGCCAAGCAGAAGCCCGACCGTTAGGGAGGGCTCAAGCTCGAAATACTGGCAGAAACCAGAGCCCTTGCTAATGCGCGGGCTTCTGCTTGGGACAGCGTACCCAGCCCATTGACACTTTCGGGCGAGGCCGAGGCAACCCAAAGCTGACCAGAGTCAAGCATCTCTATCGGTCAGCAAAGCCGGCGGCCGTATGAGCATTGGGCTGGGGTGAAAAAAGATCTGCTAGAGCCTTGCAGGCAAGCGATTGCCACTCATCACTTCGAGGGGCCCAGGCGAAATTCTCGTAATGCAATTTGCCGTGTTGCGGCGGGACGCTGAAGTCGTAGTCGACGGGTTGACGAAATCTCTCCGGGCCAACTGGAGAGACCTCCAGGCTTTCCCGTTGCGTCGCGAGGCACGCGAACATGCGTTGCTTCAGTTCCTCGGCCCGTTTGTCGAGCAGCAAAGTAGTTGTTTCTCGTTCCGGGCCAGGAAGGAATTGTGGCAGTTTCGCTTTGAAGTCCTCGCTTGGATGCAGCGCCATTTCAAACAACACCGGCGGCCTGACACCATTTTCCTTCATCAATCGCAGCGCGGCGTGCGTTGCAAACGCCGTGGCATCGTGGTCTGGATGCCCGCCTTCGTAAGGATGCGTCACAACTATGTCCGCAGCGGATTGTTGTAGGAACGTGGTTATCTTTTTTGTCAGGTCGGCAAGACAGTTAGCGGCGCAGTGGTCAGTGACGGCAAAGTCTACCACCCGGTCTTCGGGCACATTCGCAATCGCCAGAGCCGCGAGGCATTCCTGCCGGCGCGCCTCGGCATATTCAAAACGCTGCTTGAAGCCAACGGCCTTAGCGTCCTGCATGTCGAAAGGCGCGCCATCGGTGATATGAAGCACGGTGACGTCTACGAGTTTGGAGATTAGACAACCGGCGCCGACAACTTCGTCGGCTGGATGGGCTACGATCACGGAACAGCGCATGGTACGGGTGAGGTCACCCGTGCCGAAAAGTTTGGCATGGGCCGAACGAGGTCTTCTCCGCTGCGTTGGTCGAATCGGTTGAGTCATCAGCAGCCCCGCGCTCCCATCTCTTATTCATGAGCGGCGACTGCCTTACGGATCCGTTGTATCTCGCATGAAATTGGAACATGCGTGTGTATCTCCGGTACGAATCGCAGCGCGGCTCCAGCCTACGATATTGTAAGCAGACCGCGAAGTTAGGCCTGGCATGTAATGAATGCGGAGCTTTTCGCGTTTGCCCTACAATTTTGGAGTCTGCACAGCTTTTACTAGTCAACCCGCATACCAGAACCACAGCGGTTTTAGAGTTAAGGGTAATTCGAACTGTTGGGCCTCCCCAGTAGGGCGAGACGAAGGGGGAGCAAGTCGCGCAATGCTCCGTCGAGATCGTGGCCCAATACGAAAGCTCAGCATTTGGCAACGGCCACACATAAAACAACAGACGCCGAGTTGAAAAGAAAAACAAAAGCGCAACGATGCAAATGAAGCGCGCAGTAATTCCCCCAGGATACGAGAGCAACCAGAGAACGATTGAAAGTGGCTGCTGGCCCGGCCGCGAGTTGGGCGAGGCTTCCTGCAGCCTCGCCGTCCCGCGTTGCTCCTTACTTCATGTTGTACAGAATTAGGCTATCGATCAAATACACTTCGAGAGACCAGGTGCCGCCGAGAGGAGTTGGCGGGCTTGATGAGATGCTCCCTCGGAAGGCGATAAGGTTTCCGGTTGCTAAAGCTGTCTCCAGCAGGTTTTGCAGATTGGGCGCGCTGGTTAACACGGCGACAGTCTTATTGGGCGTATCGCGTAGAAAGACCAGAGCGTGACAGCCGAGGAAATTCGGCAGCGCGTAACCTTCTACTAAAGTGACGTGTCCGAAAAGTTCAACCGATGCGCCCGCTGGGGCCGCTTCGGCGCTGCCCTTAGTCAGACCGGTTTGTAATTTTGAAGGCTCTTTGGTTGGCATAATGTTTCTCCGTTTTTGTGAGATTGTGAAAGAGAGGATGTGGGTAACAACACAAGGACTAATCTAGTCTGCCCACATCAGCGTAGAGTGACGACCTAATGATTAAAAGGTATTGGCCGTGTAAGGACTGAGTAGCAACTAGCGCTCCTAAGCTGGTGAGGACTCTTTTGCAGGCCCTTGTGGAAGCGAATTGCGGATCTACTTTTTTGAGTGTCAACGTATGAAGACATGCAGAGCTACAGTTGAACTGTTTGGATAGACCAAACGCTCTGCTGGATTCTATGGATTCAAATCAGGCTTTTCCAACTTGCGCAAAGCCGCACTGCTTCGGTTTTTTATCTGGGCGCCAACGAAGGAATTTTGTTCCATGACGAAAGCGACCGCCGGTGAAGTGATCATACTGAACTTCAACTACCAACTTCGTGAGTAACGGCTCCCACTCACTCGTCTTCTTCGTGCTCCAACGGCTCGGTCCGCCGGGTTTGTTGCCGGTAAACCCGGGAGGAGCAATCAAAGGCTCGAGCTTTTGGGTGAGCTCTTTCTTTTCGATCTCATTGAAACTCGAGGTGTAGCCGACGTGATGCAATAACCCGCCCTCGTCATACAAACCGAGCAGCAACGAGCCGACGACGTTGCCTTTTGATGCGTACCTAAATCCGCCCACCACACAATCAGCCGTGCGCATGCGTTTCACTTTCTGCATGCCGTCGCGCTCGCCGGATCGATAGGGAAGATCCAAACGCTTCGCAATCACGCCATCGAGTTTCATTCCAGTAGTCGACAGCCATTTACGCGCCAGGGCGATGTTCCCGGTCTTCGGCGAGAGCTCGATACTCGGATTCTTCGCCAGATACTTCTTTGCGAAGCCCTCTAGTTTTACGCGTCGCTTGCTTAAGGGCGATTCATGAATGAGTTTGCCCGCCTCGTCAACGAGTAGATCGAAGACGACGAAATGCGCCGGCGTCTGCTGAGACAACTTGGCAACGCGGCTCGCTGCGGGATGAATGCGCTGGAGTAGATCGTCAAACGACAGTCCACCCTTCACGGGTATGACCAGTTCGCCATCGAGAACAAACTTTGTCGCTTTGAGTTTCAAAAGGGCCTCGACGATTTCCGGAAAATAACGTTCCAGCGGTTGGCCCGACTTCGATTGCAACTCGATATTCCCGCCGTCGCGAAAAGCCAGGCAGCGAAAGCCGTCCCACTTCGGCTCGTACTCCCAATTTTCGCCGGCGGGAATTTCGTTTACCAGCAGAGCTTCCATCGGGGGGAATGGTGGTTTGATTGGCAGCGTCATGATGCGGGTAACGGTAACACGACAAGCAGGTCCGAAGTCCAACGTCCAATGTCCGAGTCCAACTTTAGAAACGGTCGAGCAGTTTAGAGTACAAGCTTTAGCTTGCGGTCGTACGAAAAAGCCAACCTGGAGCTTGTACTCTGAACGTTTGAGTGTTATCCGGACATTGGACATTGGACATTGGACTTTGGACTTTGCGTCACAGGCGCAGGAAATTACTCAACAGATGTTTCCCTGCCGGCGTCAGAATCGACTCCGGATGAAACTGCACTCCTTCGACCTTCAGTTCACGATGGCGCAGTCCCATGATCACACCGTCGCTGGTTTCTGCGGAGATCTCCAGGCAAGCCGGCAAGCTGGCGCGTTCGACAATCAACGAATGATAGCGTCCCGCTTTGAAGGAAGGGTCGAGACCACGAAAGATCGATTTGCCGTCATGGCGAATTTCGCAAGCCTTGCCGTGCACAACAGTCGACGCGCGCACTACACGCCCGCCAAAGACTTCGCCAATTGCCTGATGGCCCAGGCAAACGCCGAGGATTGGAACCCGGCCCGCGAACTGCTCGATCAGTGCCATGGATATTCCGGCTTCGCCCGGGCGACCGGGCCCCGGCGAGATCACGATGCGGCTCGGCACACGCGCTTCGATCTCGCCGAGCGTTGTCTCGTCGTTTCGCCTAACAACAACCTCGTCCCCAAGCTCGCCTAAATATTGCACGAGGTTGTAAGTAAACGAATCGTAGTTGTCGATAACTAAAATCATCTTGATTTGCTGTCAGAGCCGCCTGCGGTAGTGGGCGGGCCTAACGAACTCGAGCCACCAACTAGCAAATGGGCCTGACATGCCCGCCCGCTACCGCAGGTGGTTCTGACCCTCCTCTTCGGCGATTTCGATCGCGCGCAACAGCGCGTGTGCCTTGTCCAGAGTCTCCTGATATTCGCGCTCAGGCACAGAATCCGCGACGATGCCGGCGCCTGCCTGCACCGAAGCCTCGCCTTGTCTCAACAAGATCGTGCGAATCGCGATACACGAATCAAGATTGTCGGCATAGTCGGCGTAGAGTATCGACCCGGCATAAACACCGCGGTTGTCCGGTTCCAATTCGCGAATGATTTCCATCGCGCGCACTTTCGGCGCACCGGTTACCGTGCCCGCGGGAAAGCAAGCGGCAAGCGCGTCGAAACGATCACAGCCTGCGCGCAAACGAGCGCTCAAACTGGAAACGAGATGCTGTACTTTTGAGTAGCGCTCAACCGACATCAGATCTTCAACTTTAACTGAACCAAACTCGGCGACGCGGCCCAGATCGTTGCGTCCCAAATCAACCAGCATCATGTGTTCGGCGACCTCTTTCTCATCGACGCGCATTTCTTCGGCAAGTAAATTGTCTTCCTCTTCCGTCGCGCCTCGCTTGCGCGTGCCGGCTATGGGCCGGTAGTCCAACCGTTCGCCGCGGCAACGCACCAGCAGCTCCGGAGACGCGCCGATGATCGCGTCGGGTCCGAGTTTCAGCAGATACGTATACGGAGCGGGGTTGCTCTGCCGCAGTGCGCGATAGAGAGGCACGGGTCCGACCGTCACCTTCCTGCTGAAACGTTGTGAGAGGACCACCTGATAACAATCGCCGGCCATGATGTGTTCCTTGACGTCGAGTACTGCTTGCTGAAAATTCTCCCGCGTCCAATTTGATCGAACAGGCGTCTCACTCAATTTATTGTTTGGTTGATTTTTATTTTGACCTGAGGACCCGTTCCCGGCCGCCGCGGCAGGCTGAACGGCCAGGAGCTGCGCGATGCGTTCCGTCTCCTGTACTGCCGACTGATAGAGATCTCTCAAGGGGACCTTGTTTCCGAACGCTTCATCAGTGAAAACAACGGAGACGATTTTCATTTTCCCTTGCGCGCGATCAAACACAACCAGGGTGCGATAAAACATAAAGAGGGCATCATCACTTTTGTAGTCGTCGCTTTGATCGTCGCCTGAGAATTTAGCAATGCTCTGTTTGTTTAGCGCCGGTTCGAACCACTTCGCGGCTCCATAACCGAGATAGCCCACCGCGCCACCCGCCAGAGGGCCAAGGTCGCTGCGGACGGCGAGTTGATTTAGACGAAAGTGGTCCCTGAGATACTGCATCACACCCTCGTCACGAGTTTCGCGCGTGCGCTGTTTTTCCGCGCCGGCCTTTTCAATTATTGTTTGATCGCCGCGGCCACGTACGATCATGTAGGGGTTCGCGCCCAGAAACGAATAGTTGGCCACCGCTTCCCCGCCGACCACAGATTCAAAGAGAAACGCATTCTGCGCCGGACCCGCGACCTTAACGAAGGCAGCAATCGGATCCATCGCTGCAAGCGAGAAGGTAGTCGACACGGCGACGACGTTGCCACGTTTGGCTTCCCGCTCAAACTCCGCGAAGGTCGCGGGTTGAAGTTTAGAAGTTAGAGAATCCATATCGAAATCGAGTAAAGCAAACTGTTAGTTTGCGGACAGCGCGGAAGGGCCGGCTTGAATGATAGGGAACGATCGCAAACTAACAGTTCGCTTTACGACACTAAGTTGCGACGTGCTCACGATGCCGAACTACCAGGCGACAAGAAATTCGTGAAGCGAGTCGTACATCGTCTCAAACGAATTCGCGCAAAACAACACTGGCTGGAAGTGGGTCGGGTCATATTCATGACGTGATGCCGCTTCCACATCCAGCGGAAGCAGAGTGGCCTCGTGCATCGCTTCCAATTCTCCCGCCGATGACAAAAGTCCCGTGCCGTAGGCCTTCAACATTTCATTTTCCATCACGACGCCAAACTCAATCGTGAACCAGTAAACGCGTGACAGCCTATTCAGAGCTTCCAATGATGAGGTTCGTTTGACGGCCTTGCCGAACAAGCGATTCAGTTCAGCGAGCTGCTTGCTCGCGAGCGTCACCGCATGGCCGACGATTTCATGTACGACATCCGGCTCCGGTGTGTACAGGGGAGTCGAGTGGTGACGAATATACTGGGTGCAGAGAAACGTCCCGGAAGCGAGTGACTCGAGAAACACTCGCGGCTCAACCAGCCCCGCCACCGGCTCAAGGCGAAAGCCACTGATCGCCTGCACCTTGTCGTTCACTTCGCGCAACTGCGGAATGCGATCCGGCGCGAAAGCCAGTTGCCTCACGCACGCGAGATATTCCGCGCAGGCGTGTGCTTGATGCGCCGGCTGCAGCGCCTCCCACACTGTTTGCCAAACACCGTGTTCCTCGGTAGTGTACGGCGCGTTCGGGATCGGCTGACCAGTTTGGTAACCGAGCGCGAGTTGGGCGATGCGGTTGCGACGCGCGCGATATTCCAGATCACGAAAGCCGGGGTGATCAGGGGCCAGTTGAACTATTCGATTGCGATCGGCGGGTGTCTCGTCCGCGTCGAGCGGAACCACGCGCATGTCGGCGTGGTCTGCCAGTAACGAAATTTTTTCTTCAACGAGCATTTTGATGAACCTCGCTCTTGTGTAAAGCAAACTGTTAGTTTGCTGTGACGTTGTCAGCTAAGGCGCCGTCGCAAACTAACACTTTGCTTCACAACGCGCCGTAGCTCCTCGACCTTTGACGACCTAAACAAAAAGAACCGGCCACCCCCTCCCGTCTCGGAGGAAAGTGGCCGGTTCAGAAATTCTGTTCGTAGTCGCTTTAGATCATCCGGCGCCGAACAGCCCTCTCCGTGCCTCTCCCTCCGCGGAGAGCCACCAATAATAATAGGCGTACAGGCTGCCAGTGTTTTCCGTTTGCTGCTTCATTTCCATTAAGCAATCCGATTTGCAAGTTAGCCTGCAACCTTCCGCTTGTCAAATTCAAACGCGCGTATGGTTCCCGTGCCTCACTTTGGAGTGCGGTGATCTGTCACCGCTTTCGTTCCGCAGCGGCTTGACGCTGCTTCCCTGAAGCCATCAGTCCACGAAGGCTGCGACAGGTCGCAGCCGGCTAAAGCGGTGACAGATCACCGCACTCCAAAAAGTCTTCGCCTTCACTAGCCTTTCTCACGCGGCACTGGCCTTGCTACGTCATCGTCTGCTCAACACAGTGCCCGCAACGCAAGATTTCGTGGTCCGTAAAGAGACATACGACTACAGTGTTCGTACCGTATGGCTACATAAAGTTAGAGGAGCCTTCCATGAAAAAGAGTTTCGAGCAAAGCAGATCCGTATGGATGGACACGGCCGAGATGCCGCTGGAAGCGCCGCTCACGGAGAGAACAAGTGCGGACGTGTGCATCGTCGGCGCCGGAATCGCCGGCATGACGACGGCTTACCTGTTGGCACGCGAAGGCAAGTCAGTTGTCGTCCTGGATGATGGCCCAATCGGCGGCGGTATGACTGCCAGAACAACCGCGCATCTGGTCAACGCGCTGGACGATCGCTACTTCGAGCTCGAGCGACTTCACGGCGAAGAAGGCGCGCGTCTAGCTGCTGAAAGTCACACGGCGGCGATCAATGCGATCGAAAGCATCGTGGACCAGGAAGGGATCAAGTGTGAATTTGAAAGGCTCGATGGTTACCTGTTTGTTCCGCCGCGCGAGTCGCAAAAAGTTCTTGATGACGAGTTGGTAGCCGTGCACAAAGCGGGATTAACTGACATTGAAAAGGTCGAGCGCGTTCCCTGGGACTCATACGATACGGGCCCGGCCTTACGTTTCCCTCACCAGGCTCAGTTTCATCCGTTGAAATATTTGACGGGACTCGCTGATGCGATCAAACAAAAAGGTGGACGAATCTATACGCAGACTCACGCCACCGAGATCGAAGGAGGCAGGCAAGCACGTATCGAGACAACAGGTGGCGGCGTTGTTACCGCCGGCTCGGCTGTAGTAGCTACCAACACGCCGGTGAACGATCGGATTGCGATACACACCAAGCAGGCGCCTTATCAAACGTATGTGATCGGCGCGCGCATCCCGAAAGGATCGGTGACGCGCGGGCTTTACTGGGACACGCCCGATCCTTATCACTACATACGGATAGAGACTGTCGGCAGAGGCATTGAGGCTTACGATGTCTTGATCGTTGGGGGCGAGGATCACAAGACGGGCCAGCAGGACGACGCCAACAAGCGCTACGGCGCGCTCGAACGCTGGACGCGTCATCGCTTTCCACAAGTGGAGGGCATCGAGTATCGCTGGTCGGGCGAAGTGATGGAGCCAATCGATGGCCTGGCGTTCATCGGACGCAATCCCCTGGACGAACACAACGTCTTCATTGCAACCGGCGATTCGGGTAACGGCATGACTCATGGAACTATCGCCGGCATTCTCCTCACCGATTTGCTCCTCGGTCGCAAAAACGCGTGGGAGTCGATCTACGATCCGTCGCGCATCACCTTGAAAGCGCTGCCGGAGTTTGCGAGAGAGAATTTGAATGTGGCCGTGCAGTACACGGATCTCGTGGTGGCCGGAGATGTGGATTCGGTTGATGAAATCAAGGCCGGCAAGGGAGCGATTATCTCGCGCGGGCTAAGCAAGATTGCCGTTTATCGAGATCCGCAGGGTGAGGTCCACGAATTCTCCGCCGTCTGCACGCATCTTGGTTGTATCGTCAAGTGGAACAGTTCGGAAAACACCTGGGACTGTCCGTGCCATGGATCGCGTTACGACGCGCTCGGCAAAGTCTTTCAGGGACCGGCTAACAAGGATTTGGCGAAAGCGGGCGATGAAACAGCGGCAAGCAAACAGCAGTCAGCCGGGTCGTAGCTCGAGCCATGGTTGCTGTTTACTTAAAGGAGACTTTTTATGTCAGACAAGGATCGTCAGAAAAAAGATGGTGAGAACAAGGACAAGAAGAACCAACGAATGCGTGAGAGTGTCGCCGGACGTAAGCAAACCAACCCGACTGAGCGGCAACGCCAGAAGCACGAAGCCAAACTGACTAACAGCGTGCCGGAGGGCGAAGCCAGACAACGCAAGAAACGATAGTTGCCCGCGGTTGATATTGCCGTCGGCCAAATTCCTCCCGGCCGATCTTACGCCGCGGCCATGTCCGCTTCGCTGATGTCAAAATTGGCGGAGACTTTCTGCACGTCGTCGTGATCCTCGAGGGCTTCCATCAGCTTCAACATCTGTTTCGCCTCAGCGCCTTCGAGTTTCTTATATTCCTTGGGCACCATTTCGACTTCGGCAACCTGTGGCTCAACGCCGGCCTTCTTAACTGCTTCGAGCACACCATCGAAGTCTGTGGGTGAGGTTATGATCTCAAAGTTGTCTTCGTCATCGCGCAGGTCTTCGGCGCCGGCGTCAGTAACGATTTCAAACAATTCTTCTTCCGACTTCGCACTCTTGGCAACGACGATGTAACCCTTCTTCTCAAACATCCACGCCACGGCGCCTGCAGCAGCGAGGTTGCCGCCATTCTTCGAAAACGCGTGCCGAATCTCCGCTACGGTTCGGTTACGATTGTCGGTCATCGATTCAATCAACAACGCCACCCCACCCGGACCATATCCTTCGTAAGTGATCTCTTCGTAGTTCACACCTTCTTCTTCGCCCGTGCCTCGACGAACGGCGCGGTCGATTGTTTCGTTTGGCATGTTACCGGCCTTAGCGTCGAGTATGGCTTTGCGGAGACGCGCATTGCCCTCCGGATCACCGCCGCCGGAACGCGCCGCCACGGTTATTTCCTTGATGAACTTCGTAAACAACTTTCCGCGCTTGGCATCGAGCGCGCCTTTTTTGTGCTTAATACTATGCCACTTTGAGTGTCCGGACATTTCGCTTAGATCCTTCTGGAATTAGTGTTGTTCAGGATTGTAGGCTGGGCAATATATCATAGGAACGAGCCGGGAGATTAATCAGGACGATGCGGATTTGACGTCGACGACCGTTAGTTCTACCGGACGTTGGACGTTGGACATGGGCCTTTGAACTTTGGACGATTTTAGAAGAAGCCGATCTGCCAGCCACTGAGGAGCGTGCCTGCGACCGCGGTTTGCAGAATTCGCAGGATGACGAACGCTACGATGGGCGAAATATCGAAAGCGCCTACCAGTGGAACTATCCGGCGCAATGGACCAAGCAGCGGTTCAGTTGTGTTGACCAGGAAACGCATCACGCGGTTTGAATAACTAACCATTACCCAGGAAAAGATGATGCGCACGAATATCAGCAAGGTATAAAAACTGAGCAGTCCGTAAAGCAGGTAACCTACCATCGGCACCGCCTCGTGCTTGCCAAGACTAACCAGGACTCCAGCGATTGTATTGGCCAGACTCGAAACGACCTGGAGTGAAAACCATCCGAGCAGAATCCCGAGTAATATGGTAACGAGTGGCGCATACTTCGCATCGATGCCAAAGCCGGCAAGCGCGCGGCGCACTGGCCCAATAAGGGGATCCGTGAGCCGTCGTATCGTCAAAGCGGTCCACCCAAACGGATTCGGATTCGCCAGGTTCGCGATCAAACGCAGCACCACTAACGCGATCACAGCGACAATGACTAAGTAAATCGCGTTGCTAATTAACCAGTAAAGCTGGCGGAGAATGGTCATGATATTTCTAAACTTTGCCGGACAGCCTAACTGCGTTCGCCGAATATCGCAGTGCCGACGCGCACCATCGTCGCGCCTTCTTCGATTGCGATCTCAAAATCGTGACTCATGCCCATTGAAAGCTCGCCCGAACATTCACCAAAGTGACCTTGTAATTGCAGTTCATCGCGTAACTTTCGCAACGTTTTGAAATAAGGACGCGCGCAGTCCGGGTTTTCAAAATATGGCGGCAAAGTCATTAGGCCAATCAGGCTCAATCGCGGACAACTAGTAAGCGCTGACAACAGTTCCGGCAGTTTGCCTGGATCGATGCCGGTTTTGGTTTCTTCGCCGCCAAGATCAATTTGAATAAGCACCGGCAGCACTTCTCTTCCCTCGGCGCCGCACAGACGATTCAGGCGCTCGGCTAAAGCAACCGAATCCAGCGAATGGATACAGTCGAAAAGTTGCACGGCACGGGCCGCCTTGTTTGATTGCAGATGGCCCACGAGATGCCATCGCGCAGCGGCGCGTCCCAGTTCCAGTATCTTGCCTTCCGCTTCCTGCACGCGATTCTCGCCGAAGTCGGAGATGCCAAGCTCGAGCCCCGCTCTTAGTGTCGCGGTCGGATGCGTCTTGCTGATGGCGATTAAGGTTATCTCCTCGGCCGCGCGATTAACGCGCCGCGCCGCTGCGTCGATCTTATCGCGAACCTGCGCAAGTCGTTCGGCTAGAGTTTGAAATGAGAATGCTTGGTCGGCCATCTTCGACTGCTAACATTATCAGATCGTCTTCGAAGCCGCACTCGCTCCACTTTGGAGTGCGGTCACTTGTCACCGCTTTGGTCGGCTGCGACCTATCGGTGCTTTTGCTTTTGTAGAATCAACTCGCCGCAAGAAGCGGCGTCAAGCCGCCACGGGCAAAAGCGGTGACAGGTCACCGCACTCCAAAGGGGGTCCGTTTTGAAGTCAAAACGGAATCACCACAGAGGTCTTTCTTGACAGTCCTCAACCGCGTTCGCATAATGAATTCCCGCATGGGGATGTGGCGGAACTGGCAGACGCGCAGGTCTCAGAAGCCTGTGATGGTGACATCGTGGAGGTTCAAGTCCTCTCATCCGCACCAAATATTCAAAAGGGCGAGCCGTAAACCAGGCCCGCCCTTACGATTTTTATAGGTTCTGAATCAGTTAACCTGTTCTGAGGCTTGCTCTTCGGGCTGGGAAGCGTGAGCGTCAGCGACGACCAATGGCTGCTCGTCATAAAGATTTGAATCGATAAGGGTCTGGACCCAAT
>DASYMB010000213.1:0-11409 GCA_036009285.1 Pyrinomonadaceae bacterium
CAAAGCAGCACAACTCGGCCATCGCGAAGAGAGGGAAAATCGACCAGGCCCCGTTCGAAATCTTTCAGTTGAACACCCAAAGCTTCCAGTTCGGACATCTCGGTAGTGAAATTCGTGAGGATTAGGGCGTAAAGCACCCCGCCTTCCATACCCCCGCCGCCCTGTTCCGCGCCTTCAGCAGCTTGCTGCGCTTCTTGGCGATATGCGGCTAGCCGCCGGCGAGAACGCTGGATCTTTCGCAAAATCTCACGCACCGACGGCAGAAGCGCATTCGCCTCTTCAATGGTAAACAGCTTCATACTCAATTGTCAGAACCGCCTGCGGTAGCGGGCGGGCAATTCGTGGCGAGCTAACCAACGGCCCACCGCTATCGCAGGTGGTTCTGGCAGAAACGGCCCACCCGCTAACGCAGGTGGTTCTGACAGAAATGGCCCACCCGCTACCGCAGGTGGTTCTGACCAATCAGTGCTCGTCGGTTATGCGGATAAAATCAGCCGCTGCGCCAAACTGCTCGGCTTCTTCTTCAATCGTGGTCTCCAACACCACTCGCAGAGTCGACTGATATACCTCGTCGCTTGTTTCCTGAATCTGGATTTGTTCGTGCAGATATTGCGTTGGTTGTTGCTCCGGAATACCGCGCTCGTCGTAGCGGTGGCCGTGCATGGCTTCCTTGCGAACCCGATCCGCGATTTCGCCAAGGTCAATAAAATAATCAGCAACGTCGATTAGTTTAGGCGCCGTATTTGAACGAAAGCCCGCTACTTCAACGCGGCAACCCTTGTATGCGACTGCGTTGACGGCGTAAACGAAATCTTCATCGCCGGACACCAGCACCGCCGTATCGTAACGACCAGCGAGCGACAGCATGTCAACGGCAATCTCCACATCGAGATTTGCTTTCCGACTTCCATCGTAGAAAGTCTTCAACTCCTTTTGGATCACCCGAAAGCCATTGCGCCTCATCCAGAGCAGGAAGCCTTGTTGTCTTTCCGCGCCGACATCGACGCCGGTATAGAAAAACGCCCTCAACAATCGCCCGTCTCCCAACAGCACGCGCAAGAGTTTGTTGTAGTCGATGTCTATGTTGTGGAAGCGCGCGGCGTGAAACAGATTATTTCCGTCAATGAAAACTGCGACTCTGCCGCGGTGTCCGAGTTGCCATGAGATATTGTTTGTAGGATCAAAATTATTCATCTGATAGGCTACTCCGAATAAGCTTATTAAATCCTTTTCTAGAATGCTTTTTTGTGGGTGATTGGTCAAGCAGACGGACTGACGGATTACTATAGGCTATCTATTGAGCCGCGATTACTTCGCCGCTCACCGCATCGACATAAGCTAATTTGACCGGAGCATTGCTCAGCTCCATTTCCCAGGTAAGATGAAACTCCAACGTCTCAGGCTTATTTTTTGCCGGAAGAACATAGATGGTCATGGTCCGGGGATTTATTCCAGTCGATGGTGTGATTGTGAGGCTCACCTTGTTTCCCGCCGCGTCCGAATAGGTCAGGCCCTTCTCGCGCAGTTGTCGCACGGAGTCTTCTGCTTTGGGTCGCAGGCCAAGAGCTGACAGCGCGTTTTGAATCCGTTCTGCGTCCGGAATGCAGGTGCTCATGAGGTCGAGGAGACGACGGTCATTGGTGAAACGGATCTGCAGCTTGCCGTAGTTTCCGCGTATCGGGTAGCGAAAGGGACGTTGCTCGTAGTTTGCCAGTTTCGATCCGTCCGGCTGATCAGTTACATCGACCAATGAAAGCTTCGCGGGGTCGGAGCCAATAATTTCCTGCCAGGTGCTTATGAATCGTCGCAGTGCTTCCCGGGTTTCCTCCTCGTTCATGACAGCGCCAGATCCGACTTTTGGGAGAAACAGAACTGTGCTCGCTTTCGCGGGAAGGCTTAGAATTGTTCCCGTTATCGGTTGAAGCTGAGGTTCAATAGCATCATGAAGGCCTGACGTCTGTGCCAGCCGATTTAACGCCGCAGTGACTGCCTCTTTTCTGCGACTGTCTTCGGTCAATAGAATCGGGTAAAGCTGCTCGGCGCCCCTTGGACCAGTTGCGCTCGGCGGCTGCAGGGCGGCACAACTGCTGACCGCCAGGACAGCGGCAAGAAGAATGACTAATGTGGGCTTGCGACTCGTCATAATAAAATGCATGGTGGCTGAACCCGGCAGCCGGATTAATATTCAAAGAGAGTTTACCGCATCGTATAATCCAAAGTCTTGGAGGAGCTGTTGCTCAAGGATAACGAAAACGTTCCGCTGCCGATCTGGACCACAGAAGATTTAGACGCCACCGCGCCGCCGGGCTTCGCGCCTGATCAAATGGTGCGCTGCGAAGAATGCCTGAGAGCGAATCCGCCCACGCGGGTTGATTGCCTCTATTGCGCGGCCGTCCTTCCGCTGACCGAAACTACTGACGCCTTACTAAAGCCCGCGCTCAGACCGCTCGAGAAATGGGAACAGGGATATAACACCATCCTTCTGCCGCGGGGGGCAAATCTAACCGAGGCCACCCTGGCGGAAGCGGCGAATCTTTTGCGGTTAGGCCGTGAGGATCTGGATCGAATTCTGTCTTCAGGAGTCGCACTTCCACTCGCGCGTGCGGCAACAATTGATGAAGCACATCTGGTCCAACGTCGACTCAGCAGGCTTGGTATTGAATCGCGCATCGTGCCGGATACGGAACCTGGTACGGATGCGCCGGAGCTTATCAAAGTCCGCGGGGTTGAATTTGACGATACCGGTATTTATGCGTATCAAACTCCCGAAGCGCCGGCCATCCACATTATGTGGTCCGACTTCGTGTTGTTCGTAGTCGGCAGGCTAATCAGCAAGCGGGTCGAGTTAAAAGAACAGAGGGCCCGTACCGAGAATCGTATTTTAGCTGCCAGCGAGTTTGTCACTGACGAAACGGTCGTTGACTTTTACAGTTGCACGCAGACGACAACGTATCGGATCGCTGCTAACAGTTTCGATTTTTCATGTCTCGGCGCGGATAAAAGTTTGCTGGCCGGCGAAAACATCTCAAGGCTGCTTTTGCTTTTTCGCCAACGCGCGGCCGGCGCCGATTACGATGAGTCGTTCAATTCCGTGCGAAAAGCTCTGGCTGCAGTGTGGCCGTCGGAGCAGCAAAACGAATCGACGGGTTGGCGGCGTGAGCGGCCCGGCAAATACAGCCTGGGGACTGTTACTGAGTCCAGCAACGAAACTCAATTCTTACGCTACTCGCGGCTTCGTTATCACTTGCGAACTGCAGCCGGAATGAGAAATGATGAAGATGCGTAAGTCGAACGGACCGGGACAGCTTCGTGGTGAACGCAGGCCCTCTGAACGGAATGAATCGGATACCGGCACCGCCTCCGATCAAATCTACGGATTAATTCCTGTGCTGGAAGCGCTGCGCGCCGGCAACAAGACACTCGAACAAATCACAATCGCCGAAGGGGCCAGACACGAACGTTTGCGCGAGCTGCTCGACCTGGCAAAGCAGGCCAAGGTACCCGTGCATCGCGCGCCGAAGTTCGCGCTCGATCGTGCGCTTCCCGGTGCGACGCACCAGGGAATCATTGCCCGGACCGCTGCAGCGGCCTACAGAAACGCCGACGAGCTGCTTGATGAATTGAGTTCGCAGGTAGGCACAGCCAAGCCGCCTCTTGTGCTTGGCTTGGATGCGATTGAGGATCCCCGCAATCTGGGGGCAATCTTGCGGACCGCGGAGTGTGCCGGCGTTGGTGGGGTGTTTATTCCTGAGCGTCGCGCGGTCGGGCTAACGCCGACGGTAGCAAAGGCCGCCGCAGGGGCACTGGAATATGTTTCGGTGGCCCGCGTCACAAACCTGGTCCAATTGATAGAGCAGTTGAAACAACGTAACATTTGGGTTATCGGCGCTGCGTCTGATGGAACTTCCAATTACACCGAGTGGGACTGGACCGCGCCCAGCGCGCTGTTTCTGGGAGGCGAGGGAACCGGCTTGCATCGACTTGTGCGGGAGCGTTGTGACGCCTTAGTTAGTATTCCCTTGCGAGGGCGGATAGAATCACTCAATGTTTCCGTAGCAGCAGGCGTGATTCTTTATGAAGCGTTGCGCCAGCGAACTTCGCAAAGGTCGAAAGCGTAAGACTCGAGAAGTATAGATTCCTTCAGGCGAGAGGTTGATCGGAGGTTCGATGTTCTGTCCTCAATGTGCGGCTAAAAATTTGGAAGGTGCGAGCTATTGCCGAGTCTGCGGGGCCAACATCAGTCTCGTATCAGACGCGCTGTCCGGAAAGTTGCCGCCAGGGCGGGATGACGATGACCTTGGGGAGGGCAGGCGCGCTCTGAGAAAAATGAGCCGTCACGAGCCGAGTCTTGATCAGGCATTCAAAAAGTTCTTTAAGGGAATTGCGTTTCTATTTGTCTGCCTGGCCCTCTGGTATACGAGAACGGGATATGGGTGGTCGCTCTGGCTGCTCATTCCGGCGTTTTCAATGATGGGTGCTGGCATTGCTCAGTACATGCGCCTCAAGCAACGTGAAAAACGATCCTTTCCAAATTCCGGTCTGGGCCAAGCTTCAATGCAATCTCCTCGCCAGGTTGATGCGTTTCCGGTTCGCGCTACCGGCAAACTCGTAGCCCCGCCGCCGAGTGTGACCGAAGGGACCACACGACATCTTGGCGCCGAGGCGCCAACGCGACACTTCGACGATGAAGTCAGCTCGTAGGCGAAGCGCCGCCTTGTAGTTCCTCAATGGACTCTTCGCACAATCCACGCATTTGCATTTCACTTTGTGAGACAACCCTCGCCGCGCTTCAACGGGCTGTAGCCTCGGCTGCGGCGCTCTCCGATCTGATTGAAGTGAGACTTGACTGTCTCGAGCGGAACGAGCTCGCGGCTGGCACCGGTTTGCTTACGAAGCTGCTCCACGACGCACCTTGCGAGTTCATACTGACGTTCCGGCCTTCGCAGCAGGGAGGCCGGCGCTTGCTCGATGATGAATCACGCCACGGGTTTTGGTCGGGGGCAATATTTTCCGAAAGCTTTTTCGACGTCGAACTGGACCTGGCGGAAAAATCTGGTTCGAGCGAGACTGCTCCGTCTTTGCCAATCGATTGGAGTCGGACGATCTGTTCCCACCATGACTTCGCCGGTGTTCCCGCGAGACTCGATCAGATTTACGATCGCCTGGCCCACACGCCGGCCCGCGTTTTAAAAATTGCTGTGCAAGCTCACGACGTTACCGATTGTCTGGCGGTGTTCCATTTGCTCGAACGCGCTCGCAACGATGGTCGGGAGATGATTGCCCTGGCGATGGGCCCGTCGGGATTAGCTACCCGCATTCTGGGACCTTCGCGCGGCGCTTTCCTGACCTATGCCTCCCTTGGAGACCGAAGTGCTACGGCTCCCGGGCAAATCACTGCCCGTGAACTAAAGGAAGTCTATCGGCTCGAGAAGATCGACCGGCAGACAGAAATATTTGGCTTGATAGGATCGCCGGTTTCACATTCCGTGTCCCCGCGCATGCACAATGCAGCGTTTGCAAATGTGGGAGCGAACGCTGTTTATATTCCCTTCGAAGTTAGCGACGTCAAAGCGTTCATCAAACGGATGGTTCATCCGCGAACGCGAGAACTCAACTGGAACATCCGTGGCTTGAGTGTTACCGCGCCGCATAAGTCGGCCGTGATGGATCGACTCGATTGGATCGAGCCTGCCGCGCAGGAGATCGGAGCGGTTAATACAATCGTGGTGGAAGGCGACGCCTTGCGTGGCTACAACACCGATGCGCAGGGATTCCTGCAACCACTCCGGCAAAAGTTTGGCGACTTAGCGGGGGCGCGTTGCGCGGTCATCGGATCCGGAGGCGCTGCGAGCGCGGCGTTATGGGGACTAGGGCAAGTGGGCGCAAAGGTAACTGTGTTTGCTCGCAATCCCGGGAACGCGAGCGCGCTGGCTGCGCAGTTTGCGGCAGACTGGAACAAGCTGGAGGGCGCTTCGTTTAAAGGATTTGATGTAATAGTGAATGCCACGCCACTGGGAACCGCGCGGCAGTTTGAAGATCAAACCCCGGCGTTGGCGCTGCAACTGCGCGGTGCACGCCTGGCGTATGACTTAGTTTACAATCCGGAGGAGACGAGATTTTTGCGCGAAGCGCGCGAGGCTGGATGCGAGACGCTCGGCGGCTTGGCTATGCTCGTGGGCCAGGCGGTTGAACAATTCCGATTGTGGACTGAAAGCGCTGCGCCGGAAGACGTCATGCGTGAAGCGGCTGGAAAAGCAGTTCTGAGTTCTGAGTTTTGAGGTTTCTGAGATTCTGAGGTCTGAGATCGGAAATCAGAAATCTGACATCCAACATCTGACATCCAACATGCACGAACGCTATAGCCGGCAAATTTTATTCAACGGCATTGGCAAAGAAGGCCAGGGCCGATTACTGCAATCGCGGGCTCTGATCGTCGGTTGTGGTGCGCTCGGGTCAGCCCACGCCGAAAGCCTCGCGCGCGCCGGAGTTGGTAAACTTCGGATTGCCGATCGCGATTTCGTAGAGTTTTCAAATCTTCAGCGACAGACAATGTTTACCGAGTACGACGCCTCCGAGCGGATCCCAAAAGCGATTGCAGCCGCCAACCACATCGGCGAAATAAATAGAGAGATTGAAGTCGAGCCGCAGGTGACTGACGTCAATTATTCAAACGTCGAGCAACTCATAAAAGACTGCGACGTGGTGCTGGATGGAACTGATAATTTTGCCACGCGATATTTGCTTAACGATGCCTGCGTCAAGCACGAGATCAATTGGATTTATGGCGCTGCGGTCGGATCTTACGGCGTAACGATGACCATCCAGCCGCATCAAACACCGTGTCTGCGCTGTGTATTTGAAGAGGCGCCTCCCGCGGCCAGCGCTCCCACGTGCGACACTGCAGGCGTGATTATGCCGATCATTAGCGTGGTGGCTGCGGTTCAGGTGACTGAGGCTTTGAAACTGTTGACCGGCCAAAACGAAAGTCTTCACCGGTCGCTGATGCAGTTTGATGTGTGGCGAAATGAGTGGCGGAAGATAAATCCCGGACCGCCGTCGCCGGACTGCCCAACCTGTGGCCTGGGCAAGTTTGCGACGCTGGAAGCTGCATCCGGAGACTTCGCTGCAGTCTTGTGCGGCCGTAATGCAGTGCAGATTTCGCCGGCGCAAGCTGTGCGACTAAACTTTGAGGAGCTTGCCGAACGACTCCGCGTCACGGGCGAGGTCAAATTCAATGACTATCTGTTGCGCTTTCATACCGGCGAATTTGAGCTGACTATTTTTCAGGATGCGCGATCGATAATCCGAGGCACTAACGAAATCACAATCGCGCGATCCCTCTACGCAAAATATATAGGAAACTAAAACGAAAATATGCTTCGAACTAAACGAACAGAACACCTGGGTAAATATTTCGGAAAACATTGGACCGCCTTGATTGCCGCTTTGCTCTTGATTGCGCTCGCTGCCTTGGTGGGTTACGCCGGCCAGCCGGTAATCTGGGAAACAAGTGGCCGGGCTGAACTGCTGAAGGGTGACGCACGCGGAGTGTCCATTAGCGACACCGGTATGTTGATGCTGGCGCCTCGTCTGACCGAAGTATTCAATACCGAACAAGCGTTTGTTTGGTCGAGCGCGGTGGACAACCAGGGAAATGTTTACCTCGGCACCGGTCACGACGGAAAAATCTTTCGCGTTTCTCCCGAGGGTCGCGGTGCGTTGTTATACGACGCAGCGGAGTTGGATGTAACGGCGCTCGCCCCCGCTAAAGACGGCGCAGTTTATGCGGGAACGTCTCCCGACGGAAAAGTCTATCGAATAGAATCTGATGGACGCGTTGAAGTTTATTTTGATCCGGCTGATAAATACATCTGGTCCCTCGCCGTTCTTGCAGACGGATCGCTGGCAGTCGGCACGGGAGATAACGGCAAGCTCTATCGCGTCCGCGCGGCCGGCACGAGGCCGGAGTCGTCGCTTTTGATTGCTACAAACCAGACGCACGTGATTTCACTCGCGGTTACTGCGCAGGGAGATTTGATCGCGGGGACGGATCCGGGTGGGCTGGTGCTGCGCATCTCGCCCGAGGGTAAAGCGTTTGCTTTGTTCGACGCGCATCTCCGCGAGATACACGCGTTGGCTCCCGCCGCCGACGGCTCGATCTACGCGCTCGCTCTCAGTGAGGCCGCTTCAACCGGAAGGGGACAATCGGTTCCGGCTCCGGCGCCGCAACCGGTGGAAGGTGGCGCGCCCAGCACCTCCGTAACAATCACTGCTATTGACGAAAGCGGTGTGCCGATTCAACCAGCGGGGCAGGCGGCGCGCAGTCGTACCGACATCTCAACTGCACGCAGCGCGGTGTTTCGAATACTACCCGACGGAGCCACGGACATCGTTTGGAGTTCACCTTCGATTACTGCATTTTCGATCGCGCCCGCGTTGCAGCCCGGAGCTGTCTTGATTGGAACCGCCGACAAGGGGCGCGTTTACTCGGTCACCAACGACGGCCGAGATACGTTGTTGCTGCAATCGAGCGAAGGACAAGTATCTTCGTTCCTGGTGCGCGGAAATCAGTTGTATGCCGCATCAAGCAATCAAGGCAAACTATTTCGCTTCGGTCAGGAGCTGATAGCGGAAGGCACCTATGAGTCCCCCGTGCGCGATGCAAAACTGACCGCGTCTTGGGGACGAATATGGTGGCGCGGAAGCGGAAACGTGGAGCTACAAACGCGAACTGGAAACGGCGAGCGACCTGATGCGACCTGGAGCGAGTGGAGTAGTTCATATCGCAACCCGGATGGGAATCCGATCCTGAGTCCGCGGGCGCGCTTTGTTCAGTGGCGGGCAACTTTGCGATCGGGCGCAGCGGGACAGACCTGGATGGAGGATGCGAGCCTTGCTTATCTTCCGCGCAATGTAGCCCCGGAAGTTCTATCGATCACTTCGCTGCCGATTGGTGTGGGTTTGCAACAGACGGCCCAACTTCAAGTGGATCCAAACGTTGAGTCTTCAGGTCTGGACCCATCGCTCTTCGGCGCGGTTGCGCAAGTTCCGCCGCGCCGAATTTTTCAGCGGGGCGCTCGTTCGTTTCAATGGCAAGCGGAAGATCGAAACGGTGATACGCTGGAATACTCGATCTACTATCGGCCGCTCAATGAAACCACGTTTAGATTATTGAAAGACAAATTGCGCGATAATTTTTATACCATTGACGGGGCCACGCTGGCCGACGGCCGTTATGTAGTAAAGATTGTCGCTTCTGATGCGCCCGATAATCCGCTGGGCCAGGCGCTGACCGGGGAACGGCTCGGCGAGCCGGTGGACATTGATAATACGCCTCCCGTTTTGCGTGCTGTCGCTCCCGCACAACCGGGGAGCACGCGAGTTGTTTTCGAGGTTGACGACGTTACCGGCAAGATCAGGAAGGGCGACTTCAGCCTCGATGGATCGCCGTGGACGCCGCTGTTTCCGGAAGACGGGATTGCCGATAGCGGGCACGAACGGTATTCTGTGGACTTGCCCTCACTCGCAGCCGGCGAACATACCGTTAGCCTGAGAGCGTTTGACGGCAGCGGCAATGTAGGGACACTTAGCGTGACCTTGCGCCGCTAGTTAGCTGCCGGTTTCGAAGTGCACGATACGGTGCGAACTGGTGCGAAACGGTGCGAAGCGCGGCCAGAGTTCGCGGTCGCCGAGATTTAATGAAGGCGGATCACCTGAATAAGCCGGTTGGCGATGTTGGCATCGTTCTTGCTCTTTTGAGCGCGGCGCATCTCTTAACTCTCCCTCCCATGCGCGCTGAGAATGCATGAGGAGGACAGAAATTCGATGTTCAACTTGAAACGAAAACTAGTGGCGGTGGCAATCGGCTGTTTCCTGGCGGCCGGTGCCTTGGCGCAAAAGAAGGACGACCGTCCACCCAAGCCGCCAAATACTGTGGTCGTTGCCCCAAAGGGCGAAAGGCCGCCGCCGAGCAACAACAACCAGGGAGACAAAAAACCAGCGGACAAAAAGGGAAAAAACTAAACGCAGCTCGGTAAATTTGCTGAGCAGTTTCCAATGAGGTCGCGGCTTATCCGGAACCCACGCATCGAGAGATGGCGCGGGTTTCTTTTTAGCTGAGACCGCGCCGCTGGGAGCGCAGGCATCTTGCCTGCTGCTGGGTGGCAACGAGAGTTGAGGCGGCTAAGATGCCCTGCGCTCCCAGCGTGCGCTCCCAGCGGGATTCCTGTTTCTTTGCGAACGGTTTTGTCTTAGTATTCCCGCGCAAAACCCCAGAACCTTTTTCGGAGTTAACCATGGATTCCACTGAGCGTGACGAAGCTAAACAAGAATACGTTCTCAATGACCTGAACCTCGATCTCAACGCGCTTCCAAACGAGCCGCAGATCGATCGATATCTAAACAAGTATCTGTATGCGCTTGGTGCTTACCTGCCGCACAAAGAGGATCGTGCTCGTATTCCCGGCGCCGCGGTGATGGTCCGCAAGGGCAGTGAAATTGTACATCTGAACTGTTATGGCTACGCGAATATTGAAACGGGAGAGAAGATAACACCCAATACGCTTTTTGATCTGGGTTCACTATCCAAGCAGTTTACCGCGCTCGCCGTTCTGGGCCTGGTCTATTTCAAAGAGATTGACATTCAGGACAACATCTCAAAGTTCTTTGACGGTATGCCGCGTTATGCGGATTCCATAACTGTCGAACAATTGATCCACCATACTTCCGGGCTACCGGACTATATCGATCTCCACGTGGCGGCAAGACAAGTTGAGGAGGACTGGTATGACGTGGCCATGGCCACGCGCGATGAGTGGTATCCGCAAATGTGCAACCGACAGCAGCAGGAGATTACGAATAGAAACGTAGTGGAGTGGATTGCTTCGCAGAAACTATTGCCGCGTAAACCGAACACCGAATTCGAATATTCAAACTCAGGCTACGTCGTCCTGGCGGAACTGGTAGAAAGAGTTACTAAAAAGCGGTTCGCAGACTATGTCAAAGAACGTATCTTTGACTGGGTGGGACTGAAGAACACCTACGTGTTTGATGGTGTCCAGGCTTTCGACAAAGACGCCCCGGAAATAATAAATCACGCGCGTTGCTACAACCGTGTGAAAGGCGAGCGCTTCGTTCCGGTTGGCTATACTCCGCTGAACTTCATCAACGGAGACGGCAATGTGCATTCGAATATCCTGGACCTCGCACAGTGGGACCTGAATCTGAATAGGCTCGACTACGGCGCGTTAAATGCCGAACAGGAAACGAAAAGCATTGCCCAGGCTTTTCGCGATCTCTTATGGGCGCCGGCGCAAGTTAAGAGTCGGAAGCAAGTGAATTACGGCGCCGGCTGGAATCTGCTTTACAACAAGTATGAAGATGACGTTGAGGAAATCGGCGAGCGCGTTA
>DASYMB010000214.1:0-7678 GCA_036009285.1 Pyrinomonadaceae bacterium
AGAGTTGAAAGTTGATCTTAACTGAGAACGAAGAGACCGGCAATTTAGTACAAAGCTGGGGACTGATGCAGTTGATTTTGTTGAAGAGTTTGAGTCTCAATCAATCACCGAGGTGGTACTGACCTCATGACATCGACGACACAAGTGTCCAGACTAACTAGTGTGGTCTCTAAAGTTCGCGCAACAAGTCGTGTCGAACGCCCGGGCCGCAGAGCGGCCAAATGTTTATAGTCCAGGGCAGCCGCAGATACTTCTTCGCTCCGTAGGAGCGCAAGGTGCCGTCCCGCGAACCGAGTATCTCGCTCCTCCGGAGCGAAGACGTTCTGGGTACTCTGATGCTATAAACATTTCGTCCCTCCGGGACTGCGCCGATCGGAGCAACTGACGTATTCATTTGTGGCGCGAACTTTGGAGACAGGACACTAGGCATAAGATGGGTTCCGGCCAATCGTGAACACCTTGACGAGCACCAGTCCCGCGACGAAGCCGCCGACGTGGGCCGCATAGGCCACGCCACCCTGCTGCGATCCGCCTCCGAACATGCCCAGCCCGCTGATCAACTGAAACGCGAACCAGATTCCGATCGCCACATAGGCAGGAACGTCAGTGACAAAACGAAAAACGATGGCGGTGACGCGACGATGCGGATAGAGCACGATGTAGCCGCCGAGAACGCCGGAGATTGCTCCCGAAGCTCCCAAGCTTGGTATCAGCAAACTGCCCGGCTCGGTAGCAAACATGATCGTAGTGAACACATGCGCGAGTGAAGCCAGCACGCCGCAAACAAGATAGAAAATTAAATACCTCAGGTGGCCCATGCGGTCTTCCACGTTGTCTCCGAATATCCAAAGGAAGAGCATGTTGCCGGCGATGTGTGCGATACCGCCATGCATGAAGAGCGAGACGATCAAGGTGAGATAGACGGAAACTGGCGTCCGCTGAAGTCCGGGAATCAAAAGCTCCTGCCCGGTGACTGGATGTTCCACCATGCGATCGGGAGTTCGAATGTCGCGCCCGCTGCGGATTTCCTCGGGCACGGTTGAGAAGGCGTAAGTGAATCTATCGTTATTGCCCAACTGCTGCAGGAAAACAAAGACCAGGATATTAATCGCAATCAGTGCGTAGTTAACTATTGGCGTGGTGGTGCGATCGCTATTGTCGTCGTAAAGTGGAAAAACCATCGTGTGTCACTCCCCTTTGTTCTTGGAACGTCTGTGGTCCAAGCAGCAGCCCGACAGTGAGGAAGGGCTCATTTCACGCCACATCCCGAGATGAGTTCAACCAATCGAGCCCCTCCCTGACGGTCGGGCTTCTGCTCGTTATTCAGGCATGGGCAGTCCCGCGTGAACGATCGCCGGTTCATGCGGCCGCAGCAGTTCATAACCTTCAGAACGCGCAACGTAAGTTGCCGCCGTAATATCGCCAACCACATTCAGCGTTGTCCGACACATATCGAGTATGCGATCGACGCCGAGAATGATCGCAATCAATGCCGGATTCACGCCGATGGTAACCAGCACGCCGATGATGAAGGGAATCGAACCGGAAGGAACGCCGGCCGTTCCGATGCCGCCGAGAATCGCGAGGTAGACAACCATCAACTGCTGGCCCAGCGAGAGATCGACGCCGGCGAGTTGGGCCAGGAATAACACGGTAACGCCTTCGTACAGCGCCGTTCCATTCTGGTTTGCCGTGGCGCCGACGGTAAGCACGAAACTATTGATCTCCTGCGGCACGCCCAGGTTCTCTTCCGAAATCCTGAGCGCGGTCGGCAACGTCGCATTCGATGAAGACGTCGAGAAGGCTGTCAGTATCACCGTTTTAATGCGACGAAAAAAATCGATGGGTGAAAGCCGCGAGAGGAAGTAAACCGAGAGGGAGTAAACGCCAAACATGTGCAGCGATAGTCCGAGCAGCACGGTCACCACAAACCAACCAAGCGCCTGGAGGAGGTCGAGTCCGAACCGCGCAGTGTTATTGAAAAGTAAACAAGCCACAGCGTAAGGCGCAAACTTCATGATCATCTCGATGATCTTGGCCGTGATTTCGTAAAGCGCTTCGAGTCCGCGCAGGAGTGGTGCGGTAACGCGTACCGGAATCAGCGTTATTGCGATGCCGATTACTAAAGCGAAAAACATGAGATGAAGCATGTTCGGAGTGCCGGCGGAAGTTGCGGTGCTCGGATTCGAGGGCACGCCGGCAATTGAAGCAAGCGGATTCGAAGGCACGAGGGTATCGACTACCTGCATGAGTGGCGAAACAACCGCGCCCGACTTTTTCGCGGCCTCAACGTTCTTCGTCGCGTCAGTAGCGTAGCGTTGTTGAAGCGCCGCGGAAGTCGCCGGATCGATTCGCTTGCCAGGCTTGATCGTGTTTGCCAGCGTCAACCCGATAACGACGGAGATCGCCGAGATCACCAAACAATAAGCAAACGACTTCAGACCAACCCGCCCGAGTTTGCGAATGTCGCCGATGCCCGCTACGCCTACTACGAGCGACGAAAAAACCAGCGGCACCACAATCATCAAGAGCAGTCGCAGGAATAGCTGGCCGACAGGCTGCGTGAAGTTGTCGACGATCCAGACGACGCGCGGATGGTCGCCGCCAAAAGCGGAGTTGACCGAAACGCCGGCGATTACACCCACCGCCAGCCCGATCAGAATACGCGTGTGAAGCGCCATGCCTTTCGGTTTATCCGGCGTCTCTTCGTCGAGGTCAGTCGTGACTTCACGCTCAAACGCATCGGCATCAATAACTCGCTTAGTCTCGTCTTTTTTATCTTCAGACATCGTATTTAAGTTTGAGTTTTGAATTTTGAGTTTTGAGTTTCAAGTTTGAAGTTTCAGGTTTCGAGTGCAGTTACAAGTTCCAGCCTCGGGTCCCACTCCGAATCTTGAAACTCAGACTCAGAACTCAGAACTCAGAACTCAGAACTCAAAACTGTATTCACCTTCCCCAGCGCAGTTTGTCGCGCAAGACGTCAAAATAATTTCTGTTCATCGGCTGCACCAGATTGAATGTCGTCTTACTCTTGCGAATGACAACTCGATCTTCAAAGTTCAAAGGAAAACCCACCTGGCCGTCCAGGGTTAGAGCCACGTCCTCCTGCTCAGTTTTCAAACACAGTTCGATGACGGCGTCATCAGGCACGACGATGGGGCGATTTGAAAGTGTGAACGGACAGATGGGAGTAATCACAACCGCGTTCATAGAAGGAAAGATTACCGGGCCGCCGGCCGAGAGGTTGTAAGCGGTGGAACCGGTAGGCGTGGAAACTATGAGGCCATCGGCGCGGAAGGCATTCACAAACTGCTGATTGAGGTAAGCCTCAATCTCAATGATGCGCGCCAGCGCCGACTTGTTAATGACGACGTCGTTGAGAACACGATTGCGCGTCACCTGTTCGTCGCACCTTAACAACTCAACGTCAAGCATCACGCGCCGGTCGAGGCGATAGTTGCCGGCCAGAATCGATTCGAGCGCTTCGTACAATTCTTCAATACGAAACTCAGCCAGGTAACCCAAGCCGCCATAGTTAACACCGAGGACGGGCACTTCCGTATCACCCATAATTCGCGCGGTGGCGATCATGGTGCCGTCACCACCCAGCACGAGAATCAAATCAACACTCGCTGCAAACTGCTCCGGCATCGCTTCCTCAACCGCGCAGCCGGTTTGCAGTGCAATCCGCTCGCGCTCAATTTCCGGCCCGCCGACGAGCGTGATGCCACGCTCAACCAGCCAGGCTGCGAGCTCGCACATTGTTTTTAATGTGTCCGGCTGGTGCGGCTTTAGAACTATGCCAATACGCTTTATGGACGAGGTCGTCATCGCGCTTTGCAGTTGACCGGCAGTTAGATCTTTGGGATTGGAAGTCGCGGGCATGGTAACCGTAAGCAGGACTGAGGAGCAACGTGCAAAGCAACCAGGCAGAAGCCCGCGCGTCAGCAAGGGGCTCAGAGCGGGAAGAGCCCTTCCTGCTGGTCGGGCTTCTGCTCGAGGAAGGCGGCTTGCCCCGCTCTTCGGCTTAACACTTTGCATACAGCGCGAGGAATTCAGCGTTGCCGTCTGCGCCCTGGATTGGTGATTCAATTACCTTCTGAACTTTTAACCCCAACTCCTGCGCCGCATCGTTAACCGCTGCAATCACCCGCGCGTGTTTTTCCGGATCGCGAACGATGCCTCCCTTTCCCACTTCCCCTCGACCTACTTCAAACTGCGGCTTGATAAGGACAATCAACCTGCCGGTAGCGCTGAGCAGGGAAATAATCGCCGGCATGATTTTAGTTGCGGAAATAAAAGAGACGTCCATCACGACCAGATCGAAGGCCGCGGCGAAGTCTTCGGCACGGAGGTAACGTGCATTGATGCCTTCCCTAACTTCCACTCTCGCATCAGTGCGCAGTCGCCAGTCTATTTGGTTGTGTCCTACATCGAGAGCGACAACGTGGCTGGCCCCGTGCTGCAGCAGGCAATCGGTGAAGCCGCCGGTTGAAGCGCCAACGTCCAGGCAGCTCAATCCGTTTACATCTACTTCGAACTCGCGGAGCGCTTGCTCGAGTTTTAGACCGCCGCGACCGACGTAGCGCGCAGCCGGATCGTCTCCGCCTTTAATCCGAATTTCGCATTGGGGTGCAACGGTGTCTGAAGGTTTGTTGACGCGTTGTTCGTCAACGAGTACGACGCCGGCCATAATCAGTGCCTGGGCTTTGGTGCGCGTCTCCGCTAGCCCGCGTTGGACCAGCAGCTTGTCGATTCTCTCGGGCCTTAGGGACTGCTCGGATCGCTCGCGCTTCATCTGCGTCTACTTTACAGCAGAACGAAACGTGAGCCTCTCGCGAGTTGTCGAATGGTTTAAGGAAGTCGCTGCTTATTTCTCAGGCTTGCCGCCGCGCCGCTTGCGAGATGGCGCGCGGCGAATCACCGAGATGAAGTTCAGCAGCACAAGCAGGACACAGCCACACCTGAATATGTGCCGCGTCTGACCAGAAGAAAGAACTAACTCTGCCGGCCACCTGCATCGCCTGATCGATGGGGAGTTGTTGTAAGGCCTGCACGTAGAAGACGCCGTTGTAGAATTCGCCCTCAACGCCATCATCTCTATGGATACACTCCCGCTCACGAAACACTTGCTTCATAGGATCGCCCTGCTTTCTCGCGCCGCAACCGCGAAAAATGATATTCAACTAATCGTCGGGTTTCGCTACTGTGAGAGTTCCTATCGGGGCAAAGCGAACAGCCGGTCCGCAAAACTCTTCATCGCGCATGCGCCCGATAATGCCATTCGTTTGGGAAACAGTCAACAACCTTCAACTTAGGCCAACAATGGTGGCCATTACGGTCTCGGTGATCCTTCGAATATTTCTCGAATTCTCAACAAATCATCGGATTTACGCTTGTGACTGCGGGCCTCGCGCTGCGACTCTCGATCAGCCTTGCGTCTGAGACGCCGCGCCTCAATCTGTTCCGCGCGCCGAATTCCTCTTTCAACGCTGTGTGAGACAGCCCTTTGCTCGGTCTCAGGTTTGGCTGACTCGACCCTTCGAGTTTGCAACTCTGGCCGCTCCACTCCTCCGCCAATCTCCTGTTGCGGTTTCTTGTCCTCCGCGACAGAGCCTACAATCTGGGCCTCGCCGTGAGCGACGTCTTTTGCAACTTTGTCCGTTGCAGTCGCTCCCGAATCCTGAGCGCTGGCACCGGATCCGGCCACGGCTGTATCCGCAATTGCGGTTGACGGTTTCTGGCCCCGCTGTTTGTAAATCAAAGTCGCGCCGAGCGCCCCCACCATAAGCGAAACTATGATCGACAACCCGAAAGCCAGACGTCTTCCAATACCTGCTTCGCTCTTGATTTTTTCGAGCGGGACGACCGGCCGCGCAGAAAGCACGGTAGCTTCATCATCAAAGTGCGGCTCGGAAAGTTGCAAGTCGCCATTCAAATATTTCTGCTCTGTAATATTGGCTTCCATAAGTTTCGATTTAACCGGCCGCTTAGTTATTCAGGATTATTGGCAGCGTTCACCGGCATGATCGTTAGCAATAGCAAGGCCACAAGAGGGCTGTGATCCTGGTAGCTCTAAGTCGTTGCACAAGCGTGTGGACGAAACTATCCGAAAAGAATTGCGCGAGACGAGTTAACGATATCGTGCACTAAAACAACGCGCCCGTCTGTCGGAGCAGAGCGGGCGCGGAAGTTAACGCGTTTTGAGTGGACGGCTATCGTCCTAATTTCTGTGGCTTCGCGCGACGGTCGTCTAATACGTCAATACTTTCCTTCACGCGAGTGTAGATGCCGTCTGCGTCGAGCCCATACTTGGCAAGCAGCAGCTTGGGATCGCCATGCGTCACCAGCCGATCCGGAATTCCCATCCGGACGACGCGCACCTTGTCCTGCAGACCGTTTTCTTCCAGTAACTCCAGCACGGCCGAACCAAAGCCACCGGCCAGGTAAGCTTCTTCCACGGTGACGATTAGCCGTTTAGTCTGCGCAAGGGCAAGTAGCAACTGAGCATCGAGGGGTTTTACGAACCGCGCGTTAACCACCGTAGTTTCGATTTTGTCCTTCGCCAGATTTTCAGCCGCCTGCAATGCAGGATGAACCATCGAGCCATAAGCGACAATCGCTATCTCGCCGCCGTCACGAAGTATTTCACCTTTTCCGATCTCGAGAATTTGCGGCGCGCGTTTAATGTCTGCGCCCACGCCGTTGCCGCGCGGATAACGCATTGCTGCGGGCCCCACATGATCGATCATAGTCGCCAACATATCGCGCATTTCGCCTTCGTCCTTCGGCGCCATCAACGCGAGGTTCGGCACGGCACGTAGATACGCGATATCCAAAAGTCCGTGATGAGTTGGGCCATCGCCCCCGGCAACGCCGCCGCGGTCCAGACAGAACTTCACATTAAGATTCTGAATGCAAACGTCGTGAATTAATTGATCGAATGCGCGCTGTAGAAACGTGGAATAGATAGCACAGACCGGCTTCAAGCCTTCGACCGACATACCGGCCGCAAACGTAACGCAATGCTGTTCGGCGATACCTACATCGAAGGAGCGTTCGGGAAATTTCTCGAGCGCGGTACAAATGCCCGTACCGTCGGGCATCGCCGCAGTTAACGCAATTATCTTTTCGTCCTGCTCCATCAACTCCGCCAGAGTGTTGCCAAAAACCGTGGTATACGTAGGGGCGCTCGACTTCGACTTGATCGCGGCGCCAGTCTGTAGATCAAAAGGGCCGGTGGCGTGCCAACGATAGTAGTCCTTCTCCGCCTGCGGATGACCTTTGCCCTTCGTGGTTAGTGCGTGAACAAGTACTGGTCCATCCTTGATCTGTTGAGCTTCGCGGAGTGCGGCAACCAGCGCTCGCGGATGGTGACCGTCGACGTAGCCGATGTACTTGAAGCCAAGTTCATTAATCAGCGCCCCAGGTAACACGGCGGCGGCGATCGCGTCTTTCACTGCCTTGGCAGCATGATGCAGCCGTTCGCCCACCGATGGAATTGCCAGCAGCTTCTCCTCGACTTCATCTTTGAAACGATGATAACCGCCCGCGCTGCGGATGCGGTTCAGGTAGCCGGTTAGCGCGCCTACCGCGGGTGCAATCGACATCTCGTTGTCGTTGAGCACTACGATTAGGCGGCTCTTGAGATGCCCCGCCTGATTGATTGCCTCCATCG
>DASYMB010000215.1:0-5362 GCA_036009285.1 Pyrinomonadaceae bacterium
AGGCGCATAAATAATTTCATTCGACTTAATGAGATAAGCAAGCGAAGAATAGTCAGCGCTTGCCGGAGACTTCACGAGCGCTTCGAAGGGAACATAATTGAGCGCACCATCGGCAACAACCAAGAGCCGCTTCTCTCCCAACGCCGACCCAGCCGGCTCGATGACCGCTTTGTAAAGCGCGTTGGACGCGCTGACAAAAGCCGCTGCATCTTCAGCGAACGGCGTGGTACTGATTCCAAGTCCGCGCTGCGAGTCTGCCGCTACATCGATGCCTACGATCCGGCGCTGAAGTTTGGAAGGGATCAACTGCGCTCGCATATCCATGGCCAGTTTATCGAGAGCGGGGCGAGCGGCGAGTTTGTAAAGCGATATGCCAGACTTCGTGACGGCCCAAAGGTACGAGGCTTCGTTTCCTAAACTGTATTCAAGCAGCACCGTTTGATCGTCGAGGACGTTTCCCTGGACGTCCGCGAGGGATAACGGTTTTCCTGCGGTTAGACTGGCATAACGCGGACTGGCTGTTCTTATCTGGTTCTCGATGTCGTCAAACTCTGTTTGCAGTTTATCCAGTTCACTTTCCAGATCCGATGGTTTCTTCTTGTCGCTGTCTGCAGACAAACTGATTCCGGTTAACTGCTCGGCAAGTTCCTGCTGCCGTTCGAGGTTGTCCTGTTTGCGTTTGAGCAGATCGGCGGGAATACCTTCGGTAACGGAAGCATTGGTTTCGCTGAGCAGATCCAACAGCGAGCGGGCGCGCGATTGCTCTGTAACCTTAAAAGCCTCCGCAGCGTATTCGAGCGCTTTTCCTGAGAGAGCCTCTGCGGTATTGCCCGCGGGTGCCGGCATACTCAACAAAGCCATCTCGGCGAAAGCGCTTGCAGCTTCGTCGAAAACGTCCTTGGTCGTACTCAGAAAAATTGTGCGAGACTCATCGGCGCGCAGACTACCCGCTCGCATTGTTTCAACTGTCGAGATCGAATCCTGATAATTAACGAGGGCCGACTCCCGCAACTTCCCCGCCTTCTTCGCGTCTTTCTCCTGTGCAGCCAGCGCCCACTGACTGCGGCCCATGCCTCGCTGAGCGGGCCACATCAAATCCAGACGCTTATCATCCTTCGCACCCTTCGCCGCTTGTTCGTAAAGTTTGCCGGCGTTTTTAAAGTCAAGCTGGCGCAGGGCAACATCCGCGAGACTGGTGCGCGCGGCAGTGCGAAAACGGCGTGTCTGTCCCAGGTTCGCAATCATCGGAAGCGCCCCTTTGCCGGCGTCAGCGGCGTTTTGGAAATGCGTCCGCGCCGTCTCGAGATCGTTTTCCGCGAACGCGATGCGACCCATGCCTAGCTCGTAAGTCATGTAAACGATCGACACGCGATATTGATCAAGCTCGTTCTTCGCGACCAGCGCGCCACCGACGGCTCCAGCGGCCGAACCAATAGCGGCGCTGTCAGTCGCATTGCCCAGCACGATGGAAGGCGCCAGCTTGGCAAACATGCCGCCTGCCTTTTTGGCGGCGCTCTCCGGCTTCTTCGGATCCATCAACGCGTATGACGATGCCGCGGTGCGCAGTTGGCCCAACTCGTAATTGGTATCGCCGATCTTTGCGAGCATCAGTTTCGCGTTGAACCCGGTATCGCTGGCGCTCGCGGCGGTGTCGACGGCTTCGCCTGCTTTCGCACTGGGAACCATACGCGCTGCGGTGCCGGCTGCGGCTGCGTTCTTTTGTTCCTGACCGAGCGCGCCGGTGAGCGCGTCGTAAGCATGTTGATAATGTTCCAGCGCAGTTTTGGGTTGTCCCTGGCGCAGGTAGAGATCGCCCAGCTCGTTGTGTGCGGCCGCGATACCCTTTCTATTCTTAGCGGCGGTGTAGAGATTAAGAGCGGTTTGCAATTGCGGCAACGCCTGGTCCGCCTTACCGCGTTTGAGAAGGCGCCGCCCTTCATGTAAAGCAACGGCAGCTTGGTCTGTTTGCTGAACGGCCGAGGCGGTTGGCCCGGGAGCATTGCGAGAAGAAACCGCCACGCCCAGGCCAAGCGTTACACTGATACTGAAAAAAACTGCTATGAATCTTCTCGCGCGCGCGTTCACCTTCGTACTCCTCCTTGACTACTGCACTTCCTCATCCGCGTTACCCAGCGAGCTTATCGAGTTATGAATCAAATCGAGAGCTACCACCAGCATGTTCTTGCTGGTTGAGGCTGTCAACATTATTAACGACGGCTCGGGATCGTCGCGGTTGAGACCGATACCGCGAGTGGCCGCGCGGTGTTCGACTGAAGTCTGCGCGCTTCCCAAACCTTGCGCTTTGGCAACCTGAACCGGCTCACTAATCTCTTTCTGAATCTGGGCCCAGACTTCAGTTCCAGGATGCCACGGACATTTTCCATCGTTCTCGCGACAATAGCTGATCAGATCGTCTTCCATTGGCACGGCTGCCAGCGGCTCGCGCGTAAAAACGAAATAAAGTTTCTCGGCGCCGGCATGCTCGTCGAAGGTCAACCAGCGCAGTCGCTCCTCGGCAGCGACGCTTGAGGGGATTTCAAAAGGAACGTGCGCCTGAAAATAATTACCCGCGTCATCCAGTTCCGGGTCGGGATAAATCATCACCGGCTGCCCGCCGTCCGTCGTGTTGAAAACGTAGAGGTAACCATCCGCGTTAGTCTCTATCAATAACCGCACGTGATCGCCCTTCCGAAACTGGTGTGACGGATCGGTGCGCACTGCCAGGCCATTTGAGTCGCGCATGAAAAGCGTCAAGCCCAGGCCCATGCGGGGAGTGTTCAACTTCTCGGGAGCCTTCGTCGTATTCTTCGCATCAGGGTTCGCTGCAGCCGTATTCGGTGTAATCGTTTTTGGACGGCGGCGGTTTGGCTTCGTGGTTGGACCAGACTTAGTACCCTTCGCTACTGTTGCCTTCGGTCGCGTCGTCAAAAATGCGCCGCGCACATCGTCGTTCTGTTGGGCGAAAATCCGCGCCGGCACAAAACCCGCCAAGGCAATTACGAAACTAAAAAAGATAGCCTTGATTTTCATCTGCAATGCTTCTCCTTCAAACTAAATACGAATCTTCCTAACCGACGGGATTTATTTATGCTGGATTCGGACCTCAAAAACAACCGGAGCGCTCGAACCGTTTGCATCCGACGGCGGCAGCTTTACCGCAACGAAAGGCGCGGCTGCATCCTTGTCATTGATCTCAGTTATAGGGTTGCTTGTTTTATGCTTCGCCAAAAACTCGCCTAACTCCGCCTGTTCTGTTTCGTCTAGCGGCTTTCCAGTTGCCTGTGAACCGAGAAAAGCCGGCGCGGATAACGGGGTAGGCGAGAAAATTAAGGTGTAGTTTTCGGTGCCTGGCTTCTTGTCCAGTTCCAGCCAATGTTCCATGCCGCTCGGAAAGCTGAAGTCGCTACCCTTAGTCACCTGATTGGTTTCCAAACCCGAGATGGTTGCCGGCTTAGCGGTCAGGAATGCGGTCGACTGATTCCGTTCGCCGGGCCCAATAATATAAAGGTAACCATCCTGGCCCGGTTCGAAGTGAAACTTGAAAGCCTGTCCGGATTTTAGAGGAACTGCGCCGGCCACTCGCAGCGGCTCGGCAACGAGATCGTTTGGAAGCACCTCAAGCCAATACCGCCCAACCTCCGTTGCGGTTGTCGCCGCAGCTCCCGTTGAACCCTCGGCAGTCTTCTTGTTTCCAGCGTTCGCGGTTGAACTGTCGGATGGTTTAGCCTTGATCCAGTTGACTGCAAAAAATCCGCCCACCCCAATACCTACCAAAACCAAAAGAAGAACGACCACCCCAACAAAAACCAGCGGCTTGCGGTCAGTTTTTTTGGGACTGACTAAATCGACCGGGATCCTCGGCGGCTGTTGAATCGTTACGCTGGAACCGAGATCGGCCAGACCCGGCGGCGCTGGTAGCGCTTGTGCTGCGCCAGGACCCGCGACTCCATAAGCATTTGACGGCTTGGCGGGCTGGGGCGTGCTGGGCGCGCTTGTCGGAACGGCATCGACGGTAACAATCGTGGCTGCGTTTACATCTGACTTGGTGCTGAGCGCCGGCGGCGTTCCCTGCGTCTGTGCGGATGAGCCTTCGGCGCGAGGAATATCCGGAAACGTTCTAAGCACGGATCCGTGACTGGTGACATCTCCCAATCCCGCGCGCAACTGCGCCGCAAATTCGCCTGCCGTCGCCTGTCGATCGCCGCGGTCCTTCGATATGGCGCGATCGATAGCTTCACTGAACGCCCGCGGCACCTCCGTCATTTTTTCACAAAGCGGGACGGGCCTCACCGAGATGTGTTCTCGTCTCAACTCGTGAAGCGTCACTGCGGAATACGGCCGCTGCCCGCAGATCATTTGATAAGCCACTAATCCCAGACTATAGATATCGGTGCGGCCATCGATCTCAGGATTGCCGTCGCGCGAGATTTCGCCCCACTGCTCCGGCGACATGTAATACGGCGTGCCGAGGACCTGTCCGGCCATTGTGAGTTCCGTCGTGCCGCTGCTTTCAACGCCGGCAATTTCACGCATCTTGGCGATGCCGAGATCGAGCAGCTTGATTTGCGGTTCGCCGCCCGTCGTCGCTTTCCCGATCATTATGTTTTCCGGTTTGAGATCGCGGTGAACAACACCCATCGCGTGGGCCGTGTTCAAGACGCTCATAATCGGTTCGAGAATCTCAAACGCTTCCGCCGCCGTGTAGCGTCCCCGTCTCTTCAGATCGGCATCCAGCGTTTGTCCCTCGACATACTCCATCACCATGTAGATGATGCCGTCGCTTGCCGTCCTGAGATCGTAAACTGTAACTGCATTTGCATGACGAAAACGGCGAGCGGCCTGGCCCTCGCGACGAAAGCGACGCAGCCACTCCGCGTTGTTACGCACTTCGGGCGGCAGGATTTTGATAGCCACGCGATCGCCCAGCAGTATGTGGCGAGCGAGATAGACCGCGCCCATTCCACCCTTGCCGAGGAGGGATTCGATCTTGTACTGGCCATCGAGTACGGTGCCGACAATTGAAGACAGATCGTCTTCAAGCACCTCGCCGTCGGTGGGACAGAAGCTCACACTGTCGTCGTATTTTCCTTTGCAAACGGTGCAGTATTTCATGCGGGTCTAAATCGGAAGCGAGTTAGTCTAGCATACGAGTGGGAAAGTTGGCGCGAGGGCTGGGATGTCGGCAGTGCTCCTGCAATGAGGTCAATACCACCACGCGGTAGCAGGTGGGCCGTTGGCTACCACTCGCTCATCGATGCTACTGATCCCCGTCACATGATATGTACGGTGCGCGACTGCAGGGATTGAGCGCCGATGTACCGGCCCACCTGCTACCGCATGGTGGTACTGACTTCATTGCCTT
>DASYMB010000216.1:0-4752 GCA_036009285.1 Pyrinomonadaceae bacterium
TGCGTTTGATGGGCGCGGAAGTTGAACTGGAGACGAATGGCTGCGCGCCATTCCACATTAAAGGCTCGCGACCGCTGCGGGCTATTCACTATGAACTACCTATCGCCAGTGCGCAGATCAAATCTGCAATACTGCTCGCCGGACTCGCCGCGGATGGTGTGACTACCGTCGCTGAGCCGGCGGAGACACGCGATCACACCGAACGTATGCTGCCGCAATTCGGCGCGACGCTGGCACGAAACGGAAATGCCATCAGCATTCACGGTGGAATTGAACTGCATTCGTGCGAACTCACCATCCCTGGAGATATTTCTGCGGCTGCTTTTTTCATCGCTGCGGCTGTCGCTCTTCCCGGGTCCGAACTCTTCATCCGCGAAGTTGGTCTTAATCCCACTCGTACCGCTTTCCTCTCTATGCTCGTCGCCATGGGCGCGCAGATCAGTATCGCAGATGAGAAACTCGAAGGCGGTGAGGCAGTGGGATCGCTGCACATTCGCGGTGGCTTGAAGCAGACGCAGACGCTGGAAGTTTCCGGGGCGATTGTCTCAAACCTGATCGACGAACTTCCTTTGTTGGGTTTTCTCGCCGCGAGCGTCGGTTGGGAAATGACTTTGCACGACGCCGGCGAGCTACGATTTAAAGAATCCGATCGCATCTCGGCTACCGTCGAAAGTCTCGCTCGCATGGGCGCGGATATTCAGGAGCACGCTGACGGATGGGTGTTGCGTGGCGGTCGTAAATTGCATGGCGCCGAACTTTCCTCATTCGGCGACCACCGAATCGCAATGGGCTGCGCGGTCGCAGCACTCGTCGCCTCAGGACCATCCCGGATCGAAGGCGGGCGTAGCGCCGTCGCAGTGTCGCTGCCGGAGTTCTGGAGTCTGTTGGAGAGTGTGAGTGAGTAAAGCTAGAGGTCAGAGATCAGAGGTCAGAGGTCAGAAGTCAAAGACAACAGGTCGGATCGGACTTCTGACCTTTGCCGTCTGAGGTCTGACCTCTGACGTCTACCCTCTACCCTGTTGCTTTTCGCGCCGACTCCGGTAAAAATCTAGGCGAAGCAGTCAACTCCAAAAGTTATCCCAACATAAGAGGCACTAATGACGAGCATCCCCATCAATGAAAGCGTATCGGCGCCGCCGGGTCTCATTCCGTTGACCAGCGGTCGCGACGTTTCAGTTCCCTTGAGCGACAACGAACATCTCCTACGCTGGGTCAAGAAGATGGCCCAGCTCACTCAGCCGGCCGCGATCCACTGGGTCGACGGCTCGCGAGAAGAAGACGAGGCTCTCAAAGCGGAGATGGTCGCGGGCGGCACCTTCATCAAACTCAATGAAGAACTTTGGCCGGGCTGCTACTACGCGCGCTCGGATGCAAGCGACGTTGCTCGTGTCGAAGACCGCACGTTTATCTGTTCGTTGTCGAAGGATGGCGCTGGTCCAACAAACAACTGGGAAGAGCCGTTTCAGATGCGCAAGAGACTGAAGGAGCTCTTCCAGGGGTCAATGCAGGGTCGCACGATGTATGTTCTGCCGTTCAGCATGGGACCAATCGGATCACCGATGTCGCAGATTGGCGTTCAACTTACCGACTCGCCTTACGTTGTAGTTAACATGCGTATCATGGCGCGCATCGGTTTGCCCATTTATGTGGAGATCGATAAGGACGCGAAACGCGTTGTGCCCTGCATGCACTCTGTTGGGGCGCCGCTCGCGCCGGGGCAAACAGACGTGCCGTGGCCGTGTAACAAAGAGAAGTACATCGTTCATTTTCCTGAAACGCGTGAGATCTGGTCCTATGGATCGGGCTATGGCGGCAACGCTCTGCTGGGTAAGAAATGTTTTGCGCTGCGCATCGCTTCCAATATTGCGCGCGACGAAGGCTGGATGGCGGAGCACATGCTGATTGTCGGCGTCGAAGATCCGAAAGGCGAAAAGACTTACGTCACTGCCGCTTTTCCCAGCGCCTGCGGCAAGACAAACTTCGCCATGCTGATCCCGCCGAAGGGGTTCGAAGGCTGGAAGGTTTGGACCGTCGGTGACGACATCGCCTGGCTCAAACCTGATGAGAAGGGACTACTGCGAGCGATTAATCCTGAAGCCGGGTTCTTCGGCGTCGCGCCTGGTACGTCGAATAAGACGAACCCCAACGCGATGATCGCACTTTCAAAGAACAGCATCTTCACCAACGTTGCGTTAACGCCCGAGGGTGGGGTTTGGTGGGAAGGCATGACCGTCGAACCACCGGCTGAATGTACTGACTGGCAAGGCAAAAAATGGACGCCGCAGATCGCTAAAGAGACTGGCGCGAAAGCCGCGCATCCTAACGCGCGCTTCACTGCACCTGCGTCGCAGTGTCCGACGATCGATCCGGCCTGGGAAGATCCGAACGGCGTGCCTATCAGCGCGATCGTTTTCGGCGGGCGGCGGGCCACCACGATGCCGCTCGTCTATCAGGCGTTCAACTGGAGTGCCGGCGTGTATGCCGGCGCCACCATGGGTTCAGAAATGACGGCCGCTGCGGCGGGAACAATCGGCAAAGTCCGCCGCGACCCGATGGCCATGCTACCGTTCTGCGGTTACCACATGGGCGACTATTTTCGGCACTGGATTCGAATGCAGCGTTCATTGTCGGAAACGCCGCGTATCTTCCACGTTAACTGGTTTCGTAAGGACGATGAAGGTAACTTCATGTGGCCGGGCTTTGGCGAAAACATGCGCGTGCTCAAATGGATCGTGGACCGCGCTCGCGGCCGCGCCCTCGGCAAGGAAACGCCCATCGGTTGGGTGCCCCACTATGAAGACATCGAATGGCAGGGGCTCGATTTTCCGAAGGATAAGTTTGACGAGCTGCAGGGAGTGGACCGCGACGTCTGGCGCAACGAGGTGCTGGGACACGAGGAGCTGTTTCTCGAACTACACGACCGCCTGCCTCCGGAAACGATCTACGAACGTGAACTCCTGATATGCCGGCTGTAGCAACGAGCCACTTAAGGATCCGGCTCTCGCGCTTTGTTTCTCGCGTTTTGTGGCTCAAGCTCCGTTTAGATAGGGCACTTGTGCCTCGCCCCCGGTGCGGCGGACAAGTCCGCTTTCTAAACGATGCGCAAGTGTTGTCAATGCACGCGAATGCCGCATGAAAAAAGAGGAACCATGTAATGATTCCCCTTTTTCAAGCGACTAGCCGAATTTAGTTGTTCTCTTAGGCACTCGCCACAACAACATGCTTCTCGATCATGCGCGAGATCGATTCTTTGCTGGTTGCTCCCACTACTCGCTCAACTTCTTTTCCGGCACTGAAAAGAATCAAAGTTGGGATTCCCTTGATGCCGTACCGTTGCGCTGTTGAAGTATTGTCATCGACATTCACTTTCACCACTCCGGCACTCTCGCCAAACTGCTCGGCGATAGCGTCGATTGTCGGCCCCAGCATGCGGCAAGGCGCACACCATTCGGCCCAGAAATCTACCAACACTGGTTTGCTTGATTGCAGCACTTCCTTTTCAAAGGAACTGTCTGTCACGCTTGAAACTTTCTCACTCATTGATCAATCTCCTCTACCTTGGCTCTAGTAGGACGGGCATTCCTGCCTGTCCTCGATTCGTTACAAACAGGACAGACTGGAAAGTCTGTCTTACCAAATTACTGTCGCTGCCCTTCGATGAAGCTCTTGAGCACGCGAGCTCGCGAAGGATGACGCAGTTTCCTGAGCGCCTTCGCTTCTATTTGACGAATACGCTCACGAGTGACATTAAAGTCCTGCCCCACCTCCTCAAGCGTTCGTTCATGACCTTCGCGGTCCAACCCGAAGCGCATGCGTATTACACGTTCTTCGCGTGGGCTCAGGGTCTGCAGCACGTCGCCAGTGATCTCGCGGAGGTTTGAAGTTATCACTCGCTCCGCGGGGCTGGTGCTCGATTTGTCTTCGATCAGATCGCCAAGCTGCGAATCTCCGCTTTCGCCGATTGGCGTTTCCAGCGAGACCGGCTGCTGCACAAGTTTCCGGGCTTTGCTTACCTTCTCGACCGACATGCCCATCTTCTTAGCTATTTCTTCAGTCGTCGGCTCACGCCCCAACTCGCGCACCAGTTCACGCGAAGTATTTCTCAACTTATTAATTACTTCGATCATGTGCACCGGAATGCGGATGGTCCGGGCCTGGTCCGCAATCGCGCGGGTGATAGCCTGGCGAATCCACCAGGTCGCGTAAGTCGAAAACTTGTAGCCGCGGCGCCATTCAAACTTATCCACGCCTTTCATCAGCCCGAGGTTGCCCTCCTGAATAAGGTCGAGAAACTGCAAACCGCGATTTTGATATTTCTTCGCAATAGAAACCACCAAACGCAGGTTAGCCTCCGTCAACTCGTGCTTCGCCTGCGCGGCCTGGGCTTCACCGGTCACGATCATCTGATGTGAACGCTTGATTTCGAGCGGCGAAACGTGATGTTCGGCCTCAATCTCTTTTAAGCGACGCTTTGCCGCGGCTATTTGTTTCCTTAGTTCTTTGGATTCTTCCGCTTTGATACGTTTCTTAGTGAGCTTCGCCGTGTTAGCTTCTATCTCACGCTCGAGCGTCCGCGTCTCTCTGTGCATCGTGGCGATCGCACCAATCAAACGCTGCCGCACCGCCTCTTTCAAGTGAAGCTGTCCTATCTCCTGCACGATCTCGAGCCGGGTGCGCGCCACCTTGCGCCGCAGCCGAGTCAGCTTTTTCGAGCCCTTGGCTCGTCGCAGTTTTTGCTCCGCGTTAAGCTGT
>DASYMB010000217.1:0-14742 GCA_036009285.1 Pyrinomonadaceae bacterium
GCTCAAACATGCTGTAGTCGTGTGCGATGTCCTGAGCGTCCGCTTCAATGAGCGTCAACAACACCTTAGCGGCGGGCTGACCCTCGGCGTCGAAGACCCTTCCGCTAAGGCGACCGTTATCGGTGAGATGATAATTAACGCCGGCGCAGCCCCGATCAGCAATGGTGATCTCGCGCTTAGGCTCGTAGGTTGTTAATTCGTCGGGCAGTAACAGAGTCACTTCATACTTTCCAGGCGACAGCCCATTCAAGCGATAGCGACCGTAATCATCCGTTCGAACTTCCTTTCGCTCGCCTTCTCCCTGAATGATTAGGGCCATGTTTGTTAGCGGCCTCGCTGCTTTCGAGTTGCCTTCTTTGACGCTTCTCAGTTCACGCGTAACTTCGCCGTAGATCGTTACGCCATGGGCGAGCGATGGCAGGGTGCCAAGAAATAACAGATCTTCACCGGCCTTCTCATAAGGTTTTGTGCGCGAGCAAATACCTGTGGTCAAGCGATCGCTTTTGGCTGAACGATAAGCGTAGACGAGATATCGCTGCCCGATTACAAACCCGAAACCGCAGTCGCCGCCGCCCCTCCCGGTTGCCACTTCTACCTTGGTACCTTCGACACCAAGAAAGGATTGTTCGACCGAGAACTTGAATGTTCGGGGCGTCCAATTTATTTCATTGGCTTCGCCTCCTTGAGTTTGCGGCGCAACCTCAACTCCGGTCACGGTACCAGCGAAGACTGCGGAGGCTCTCCCAAAAGCCTGACACGCCGTGCCTTCACTCATGCATGAACAGCCATAAGCGCTATTCGAGAGGAGTAACATCGCTACAAGCGCTAGCCCCGAGGATAAATATTTCGAATGCATACCTATCTTCCTTTGTCGGAGTGTGAAGACGACTCGATTAATCCAGTGCTCGGCACCGGCTGCACGGATTCGGGAATTGTAAACAGCTCGTGCGCGTCGGCTTCAATTACTGCTGCTTCCGGCACATCCTTGTCGGCAACATCTTTCACCAACAACACGCTGATAGCCGCCAGCGCGAGGAAGACGCCGCCGGCCATAACAACGTACATCGGCGCGTTGGGATTGTCAGAACCAAAGACGGTGCGAATGACCGGCCCAAAACAAAACGAAGCAATGATCTCCGGTATCACAATGAAGAAATTAAATATCCCCATGTAGACACCCATGCGCGCCGCCGGCAACGCGCCGGAAAGTATCGCGTAGGGCATTGAGAGAATCGAGGCCCAGGCCACGCCGACACCCACCATGCTCAGTAACAGGATGTTCTTGTCGTGAATAAAAAAAACCGATAGCAGTCCGGCCGCGCCGCACAGGAGTGAAATAGCATGAACGGCTTTTCTGCTGGTCGTTCGCGCTAATGGTGGCAAAAGGAAAGCCACCAGGAAGCAGGTGATCGAATAAATCGCGAAGGCCCAACCGCCCCACGCCTGGCCGTCGGCAAAGCGTGGATCTCGTTCGTTCGTCGCGCCGAAGATGTGATACGAGGTCATCAAACCAAAAAACATCCACATGCAAAACAGTCCCAGCCAGGTGAAAAATTGAACGACCGCCAACTGCTTCATTGTCCTGGGCATTTCGCGAAACGCCGCGGCAACTTCCGCGAGGGCCGCAGCAATACCTTTGCGCTCGCGTCGCTTGCGCTCAAACTCTGCCATGTTTTCCGGCGGAAACTCTTTGGTGGTAACGACCGTCCAAAGCACGCACACAAGAAATGCCACCGCGCCAATCTTGAACGAGTAACTGACACTCGCCGGAATCACACGCACGGCCTGCTCGGCGGCATTCACTCCGCGATCGTCAACTCCGAGCCGGCGGAAGATTAAGGGGAGCGCGTTTGCGAGCGTAGCGCCGACACCAATAAAAAAACTCTGCATCGCGAATCCGGCGGTGCGCTGATCGACGTTCAACTTGTCGGCAACAAACGCGCGGAAAGGTTCCATGCTGACATTGATGCTGGCGTCCAAAATCCAGAGCAGGCCGGCAGCCATCCAAAGCGTGCCTGAATCCGGCATGAAGAAGAGGGCAATGCTTGCGAGGATTGCGCCCGTAAGGAAATAGGGCCGGCGGCGGCCCAGCCGGTTCCAGGTGCGATCGCTCATCGACCCGATGAGTGGCTGGACCAGCAAACCGGTAACGGGTCCGGCCAGCCAAAGGATTGGCACATCCTCGGGCCGAGCGCCCAGGTAGGTGTAAATCCCGCTCATGTTGGCGAGTTGCAAGCCCCAGCCAAACTGAATCCCGAGGAATCCGAAACTCATGTTGAAGATCTGCCAGAAACTCAAACGTGGTTTTTGCATTCGTAGTCCTCCTCGATTCTTTTGGAGTGCGCCGGCAGAGCGTAGCGGCGGCGGCGCTTTGTTTTCCTAAAGTGTCACCTCAGGGGAAACCAAAGCGGTGTCGCGCTTCGCTTGCCACCGCACTCCAAAAGTTCCTAATCAACCTATCGTGCGTAGATATTTATGTCTTCCAACACCACATTCCGATCGAGCGAGAGCGCGTACATTAAAGTCCGCGCCAGGTTGCCAACATGAATAGAGCCCTCGCGCGGGGCCTGCTCGGGTCGAGTATTTTCAACATCAACTAATCCGGGGCAAAAATTAAAGACGCGTATATTAGCCCCAGTCTTGCGCGCGTGATCGCGCAACGCCTCGGCGTAACCAAGCAGTCCAAATTTCGAAGCGCAATAAGAAGGCACGTCGGCGTAACCGTGCTTGCCGGCCTGCGATGAAATGTTAACGATGTCGCCGAAGTCGTTGGCGCGCATGTGTGGCAGCACGGCACGAACCAGTTGCATGACACCGCGCAGGTTCGTCTCCATCACCGTATCCCAACCTTCATCAGTTATCTCTTCAACAGTCTCAGGTATCGCCAGCCCGGAGTTGTTAATGAGCACGTCAATCGTTTGCCAACGCTCAAATATGTCGTGGGCCAGCTCATCAATCTGCGCGCGATCGCGGATATCAAACTCGTAGGGGAAGACCCGCTCCACTGTAAGCATCGCATTAATTTCATCCGCCGTCCGACGCAGAATATCTCGCCGGCGCGAGGCGATAACAACCTTCGCACCGGCAGAGGCGAGTGCCTCAGCGAACGCGCGGCCGATCCCGCTGCCGCCGCCGGTGACGATCGCGACCTGATCTGAAAAGGGTTTTGTTTTCATTTGCAGAAGTGCGTTTCGAAACAGTCTGGAAGTTTAGAGTTAGAGCGACTTTGCCCGAAAAATGGTTCGGCCGGTTCTGGCCAAGCAGAAGCCCAACTGTTAGGGAGGGCTCAAGATCGAAATTCTGGCAGAAACCAGAGCCCTTGCTAACGCGCGGGCTTCTGCTTGGCACAGCGTACTCAGCCCATTGACACTTTTCGGGCCAGGCCGGTTAGAGCTTGAGCTTACGGCCTGGAACAGGGGCACAATCTACAGATTCAACTTTGAACTGCTTGAGCCCGGGACAGCGTCCTCTTCAAAGGTAGTCAAAATTATTGGCGCACAAAGATTGCCGCTGAACGCGAAGGCAGCGCTACATTCAACTTTCCATTCACAACTTGAACATCTTTACTTGCTCCCAAACGGTCGACGAGGAACGTACCGTTCGCCAACCCGGCAGGGGAAACTTCAAACGAGATCATTATCGGCTGGCTGTCGTTATTGATTGCCACCACAACCACGTTATCGCTCGTCCTTCGCGCATAAGCGTATTGCTGGTCGGACACGTAGAGATTAACCAGAGCACCGCGACTCAGCGGTTCGAGCCGGGTGTGCAGGCGCGTTAGCTTGCGAACATACTCGAACAGATTCTCTTCTTCTTTGGTACGGCCTGCTTTCGAAAAAGCATTTCGTTTGTCGCCGGGAAACCCACCGGGAAAATCGCCGCGAGTAGTGGGTTCGTCAGCGCCAGTCATCGCTATCTCATCGCCGTAGTAAAGCTGCGGCACACCGCGCGTGGTTAGTAGAAATGCATTCGCGAGCTTCAAGCCCGCGAAGGTCGCTCCCTTCTCGCTCATGAAGCGGCCATCGTCGTGGCCGCCGAGCAGCGTTACCAGAATCTCCGAATCGTTGTAGAGGTAATCTTTCGCGAGTGTCTTCGGGATTTCATCGAGGTGATGGCCTTCAGCGAACGCGTGACGAATCGGATAGAAGAGCGGAAAGTCGAGCAGCGAGTCGAGGCCGGAATCTACGCCGTCGAAACGCATCTTGCCTCCCTGGAAAAACGAAGTGTGGACCACGTCGCCGTCTTTCACTTCACCCACTACTTTGAATTGCGGAAACTCCCGTTTCAAAGCTGTGTTCCAATCGCACCAGAAAGCGTTGGGCACATACTGCCAGGTGTCCATGCGAATGCCGTCGAGGCCGGTCGTGCCGATCCACCACAGCGTGTTCTGAATTAGATAGCGCGCAACCTCCGGGTCCTTTTGATTGAGATCGGGAAGGAAATTCAGGAACCAGCCTTCCATTGTTTCGCGCCTGAGTTTTTCAACCGGGTGCGGATCGTGCAACACCCAGGTTTGAAAAACATTCTTCAGATGGTTGGCTTTGGTGCCATTGAACCACGTCGGCGTCGGCGGATCGTCAACCCAGGGATGATAGGGCCCGGTGTGGTTGACTACTTCGTCCTGAATGATCTTGATGCCCGCGCGATGGGCCAGATCGACCAGTTCCTGCAACTTCGCGAGCGAGCCAAAGTGTTCCTCAACGCCGTAGAAGTCTTGGGGATTGTAGCCGTGAAATGCGGTGCTCGGTTTATCGTCCTTGAGTTCAATTTCATTCAAACGATCGTAGTTGTCATACCACGGCGTGAGCCAGACGGCGCTGATACCAAGATCCTTCAGATAAGGCAAGCGATCGATGACACCCTGAAGATCGCCGCCATGATAGTAGAACTTGTTTTTGCGATCGTAGATGCCGCGCGACTGCGGCGGATCGTTGTTGGCGGGATCGCCGTCGCTGAAGCGATCGACCATGATCAGATACATGACGTCGGCGGGCGAGAAACCCTGGAAACGGCCACGTCGATTTAGCGGCGCGAGAATTTCGAAAGGGGCGTTTGCGATTCCATCCGCGGTTGTAATTCTCAACTGGCGCGCGCCCGGCCTGGCGCCGGGAGCGATAACTACATCTACAAACAGGTACGTTCCGCGCTCGTTAGTTTTTGGCGGACCTATAACTCGTAAGCCGCTTCCCACCGGCTGCACTCGCGCGCCCTTGAGATTGCTCCCCCGAATCAGCAGCCGAACTGGATTGAGCGAACTTGCAGACCACCAACTCGGTGGCTCAACTTTGCTAACCTGAGGGCCGCCGGTTTGTGAGAGACTAAGCGAGACCCCGCCGAGCGAAAGAATAAGTAGAAAAACGGAAAGAGTAGCGCGTAGAGTCCGCTCAGCGGACGATCGAAAGTAGCCCAGCCCTTCAGTGCTGGGATCGGATTTGCGGAGGGCTCGTGAGTCCGCAAGGCGCACGACTGAGGTTCGTAAGACAACGCTTAGGCACCCGCATGATAACGAATTCAGTCGTCCGCTTCGCGGACTCAGATTTGACGCACGCGCGTGATCCCAGCGATAAATCACTGGGCTATTCTCATTCGTCCGCTTCGCGGACTGCTTCCTGCTACTCTCGGCCATACAACTCCGTCAATTCTCTTAAACGGGCGGCGACTTCATCCGTCAATGTGTTTGCTTTAACTCGCCACGCCCAATTCCCTTCCGTGCTGTTAGGCAGATTCATGCGCGCGCCGGTGCCCAGGCCCAGCACATCCTGCAATGGAACTATCGCCGTGTTCGCCACCGAGGCCAGCACCGCGCGTATGAAGTCCCAGTTAATTTCTTTACCTTCCGTGTGCAGATACTGCAAACAGAATTTTCTTTCACGCTCGATCTGTGGCGCGTCGCGAGTGGATCCTTCACCGGCAACACTACTAAACCAGCCGCCTGCGGTATCGTTGTCGTGTGTGCCGGTGTAGACCACCACATTCCGGTGATAGTTGTGCGGCAGATCGATATTCTTCGTGTCGCTGCTAAAACCAAATTGCAGAATGCGCATGCCGGGAAACGCGAAGTCGTCACGCAGCGCTTCGACATCGGGTGTTATGACACCCAGGTCCTCGGCGATTATCGGCAACTCACCCAGCGCGCTGCGGATTGCAGTAAACAATTCTCTTCCCGGTGCTTCGACCCAGCGGCCACGTTCAGCCGTCTTATCGCCGCCGGGAATTTCCCAACAGGCAGCGAAGCCGCGAAAATGATCGATGCGCGCGATATCAAACGTGTCCAGCGTCGCCCGCACGCGCTCGATCCACCACTTGAATCCGTCCGCCCGCATTCGCTCCCAGTTGTAAAGTGGATTGCCCCAGAGCTGGCCCGTGGCGCTGAAGTAGTCAGGCGGCACGCCGGCCACGACGATCGGAGTTCCATCTTCGTTTAGCTTGAACTGATCCGGATTGGTCCAAACGTCCGCTGAATCGTGGGCCACAAAAATCGGAATATCGCCAACTAACTTTATCCCGCGCCTATTGCACTCGGCCTTGAGCGCGAACCATTGCCTGAAAAAAAGAAACTGATAAAACTTTTGCGCTTCGATCTGTTGCGCCAGCCCTTTCCTGGCAGCTTCAAGAGCGGCCGGATCTCTACGGACCAGAGCAGGCTCCCATTCATTCCAGGCGACACCGCCGTGCGCGTCCTTCAGTGCGCGGAACAGAGCATAGTCGTCGAGCCACGAAACGTGGCGCTCGCAAAACTCCGCGAAAGGCTCGCGCAGATTTTCAGGCGCGTCTCGCTTGAACGAGGCGAACGCGTTGCGCAAGACTGTGTCCTTATACTTGTGAACCGCTTCAAAATCGACCCGTTCTTCATCGGACTCCGCAGTGTTGCCGGCATCATCTTTGGTCAACAACCCGTCTACGGTGAGTTGTTCCGGACTGACGAGCAGAGTATTGCCGGCGAAGGCTGAGTAGCAAGCGTACGGGGAGTCGCCATACCCGGTTGGGCCAAGCGGCAACACTTGCCACAGCCTCTGGCCCGCGGCTTCAAGAAAGTCCGCGAAGGCATACGCTTGCAGTCCCAGATCGCCAATGCCGTATGGACCCGGCAACGAAGTCGGATGAAGCAGGATGCCGCTGGATCGTGGAAAGCTCATTCGTATTCTTCAGTTTCTAAATTCAACTTGCTGTGATAGTCGACAACGCAACCTGGGCCCACGCTCTCCCCTTAGCGCGGACTGCGGCTTTGCCGCTTGATGTGCGGTGGCGGCTCCGCCCCACCGTTGGTCTGCCTTAGTCGATCGGGCTACGCCCGGGAAAACTCTGGGGCCGAGCCCCAAAAGTTAGTAGGCTTTCGGAAGGTCACAGACCCTCCGCACATCGGACGGCGGAGCCGCAATCTAACGCACTACAAAAGCCGAGACCGAACTTTTAGGTAACGTCAGAGTCGCAATACCATTCACTACGCCCACCCGCGCCGAAGCTCCAATTAAGGATGCCAACTCAGTTACACTATGCAAGCCAATCGCACTCGCCGGTATCGTTAGTTTTCTTGCCTTCTGGTCGCGATTGAAAGCGACAATCACCGTTTCATTCTTATCCTGACGCGCAAAGACGTAAGCATCGTCGTCATAAAACAGATCGATCAAGCGGCCCTGCCGCAGCGCCGAATGTTCCGCCCGTAGTCGTATCCAGGAACGCGTCCACTCATACATCTCTTGCTCTTTTGGCTTACGCCCTCCAGCTTCGAAGGCGTTGCGAACATCGCCGGGAAATCCACCGGGGAAATCGCGGCGATTATCGGGATCGTCCTTTCCTTCCATCGCGATCTCTTCGCCGTAGTAAAGCTGCGGCGTACCGCGAACACTCAGCGTGAACGCAACGTGCATCATCGCGCCTTCGAGAGTGGCCCCTTCGAGCGACATGAAGCGCGCCGTATCATGATTGTTTGCGAGTGTCGTTAGCTTCAGGGGCGCAGGATAGAGCGCGTCGTATTTCAACTGGTCGCGCAGGACCCGCAGCGGCGCTTTGTTTGTGAACGCCGATAGCGATGCGTTCCAAACCGGAAAGTCAAAAACGGAATCGAGTTTAGTGTCGATGCCGTCCCAACCCGAATGGCCGCCGATGAAGAAAGCCGTCTGCGCCGTGTCGCGCTCGAATACTTCTCCCACCATCCACATCTTCGGATACTGACGATGCAAGGCGTTCGACAGATCGCGGATAAAAGCGCGCGGCATGTATTGGATCGTGTCCTGGCGAATTGCGTCGAGCCCGGTCACGCCGATCCACCAAAGTGAGTTCTGTATCTCGTAGCGCGCAACTTCAGGCTCTTCCTGGTTCATATCCGGCAGATCATCGCTAAACCAGCCGTCAAGCGTGTTACGAAATTCGTCCGAGTTCGCGTGCGGCGAAAGCAACACACTATTGCGGAATTGATTACGCGAATGCTGGGCAAGCGTGCCATGAAACCAATTGTCGAGCGGCGGATCTTTCACCCATGGATGCTGCGAGCCAACGTGGTTGGCTACTTGATCCTGAATAATCTTCAAACCCTGCCGATGCGCCCGCTCGATCAACTCGCGGAGCGTCGTCATATCGCCAAAATGATCTTCGACCGCGTAATAATCCACCGCGTGATAGCCGTGGTAGTACGTGTTTGGACACCAGGCCTTGTCGCAGGTATTCACGCCGTTCCAGTTGTCGTACCACGGAGTCAGCCACAGTGCGGTCACGCCCAAATCTTTGAGGTAGGGGAGATGATTGATAACCCCGCGCAGATCGCCGCCATGATAGGCGCGCGCATTCTTCCGATCGGTGGCGGCCGCAGGAGCGCCGGCGGGCACGTTGTTCGCTGGATCGCCGTCCGCAAAGCGATCGGGCATGATCAGATAAATCACATCATCAGCGGTGACACCCTGAAAATGTGTGGCCGCAGCCAGGGGCGCTTCAATCTTGAAAGGAATCGTCGTGCTTCCCTGCGCGGTAACGAGCGTCAGCGGATATGATCCTGGTCGCGCCGCGGGGCTGATTCTCACGTTTACGAAGAGATAAGTGCCTTCGCGGTTGACTAAAACCTCCGAAGTTTTCGTCGCCGGCCTGGTCGCTTGCACGCGCGCGCCGCGGAGGTTTTTACCGCGCACCAGCAATCGCACCGGATTGAGCGTGTGGGCGGCCCACCACGACGGCGGCTCAACTTTGATAACTGAGGGAAGACCGAGTTGAGAAACTGTACTCGGCTTCGCCGTCCGATGTGCGGAAGAGGGCTGTGCCATCTGATGTGCGGAAGGGCTGTGCCCTTCCGAGAAGTTGTTATTCAGATCGGGGCTACGCCCGAAGCCGGGGCATAGCCCGGACAAAAACAGTATCGCAACGGTGGGGCGGAGCCACCACCGCACATCAATCGGCGAAGCCCAGGCAAGGATGTGAGATTTAATAAGACTCAAGCGCCCCCCGAGTGCAAAGCACAAGGCGAAGGAACGCAAAGGTGACGCTCTTGGCGATGCTTTGCGGAGTGGCTCTGCGCACGTGCGGTTAGCTCTTCCTTTCTAACTTCCGAAAACTTCGGACCCGCTCCACCAAGAGGTTAATCTCAGAGCGCGTCAGCTTCTTCTGAAATCCCGGCATGCCGCCCTTGCCTCGTGCAACTATAGATCTCAGGGTCTTAGTAGTAGTCAGGCTTGAATTCTTTTTCCACCACTCAGGGTCGGTGAAATCCGGCGCCTTGAGAAGATGGCCCAGGGGCGTATCGCTGCGGCCGTCCGCTCCGTGACAGCGAGCGCAATTGCTATTGAACAACTCCTCGCCCGGTGGCGTTCGTGCGGTGGGCTTCCGCTGAAATGCGCCGCTCACGAATCCGGACGGGAGCAATAAGGCGAGCACCAATACGACGGCGCTGCTACTGACAACGCTCTTCAAATAACAATTCATCTTGAAAGAGTAAGATCAAAAAGACATCGCCTACTGTCCCGCCGGGGCGAGATCGTGAACATGCCAAAAGACGCTCTCGTTGCTCATCTCCGGATGCTTGCGCAGGAAAGCATTTGCCAATGGCGTCGCTGACGGATCGTCTTTCAGGTCAGCAAAAATCCTGCTCTCGCGCTTTGCCTCTTCCCTCAGCCCCAACTTACGAAAGACGAGCATCAGGTTGTAGTGGGCGCCGAGATCTTCGGGATCGATCTGCAAAATCTTCTCATAACACTCGCGAGCGCCGGGGTAATCGCGTTTGATCTTGCATAGCTCACCAAGCTGCTGCAGCGACACCCGATCACGCGGAAAAGCCGCCAGCACGCGCCGCAGATTCGTTTCCGCATCGCTCAATTGTCCGCGCTTAATGAAGACACGCGCCTGCTGAAACAGAGCCCGAGCGTTTTCCGGGTTAGACTTAACTACCGCCTCGAGCAGTCGCGCCGCTGCGTCGTATTGGTCAAGCTCGATCAAGCCAATTGCCTGATTGACCTGCGCCATCGGGCCGTATTTCTCGTCGAGAGCCGCGGCGTAAATGAACGCGTCGATAGCCAGCGGATACTGTCTCTGGTCCATGAGGGCAATACCGTAGTTGTTCCAGCGTCTCCAATCGGGCATGGCGTTTTTTGGTATCGCGCCGGCCGGCACGGGACCATTGTCTCCAACCCGTATTACATAGTCCGCGGTAGCCATCGTCACGATGGGATAATCGACCGACTTGCCCAGACTGTAATCACTAAATACGCGCGTGAAGCGGCGGTATTGGAGTCGCGCCGTCAAACGTAACGGGCCTGGCGCAGCGTTTGCCGAGGCAGGCACGCGAAACTGGTAGCGCGCTACATCGGAGCGTCCCGACTGGATCAGATTATTTTGCGCGAACACGCGCGTGCGCCAGATGTGATGCTTGTCGTTGTAGGTGCCATCCGCTTTCACCAGATAGGTCTTGTAGTTGTGCGCCGACTCATCGAGATAACCGTTGGGCTTGATGAATCCGGAATGATATAGCGTCTTGCCGCTCTCGTCCTTCACTTCAAACTCGATGTAGGCCTCGTAGAAGTCGCGCAGCTCCGGCGGGAATGAATGGCCGATATTTTTGTTGGTGATTACAACTTCCGCGCTCAGGCGATCCCCCGCGGCAATCCTGAAACTGCTGCGATTTACCGGAGCAATGAATTCTTCTGCGCTGGTGCCGGGAGACTTACGCCGCAGCGCAAAGATGTCTATGCCGAGCGCGTCGTTTTCCAGAAACTTCGTCACGGCATCGAGCTGTTCGGGCCACTTGTAAAAGAATGGGATGGCGGTATTGGCCGCGGGCCAGCGATGAGAAGCGAGTTTTCCTTGTTTTGCGGAAACATCAAACAGCGGCGCCGGCTCGCGTTTCATATGACAGGAATTGCAGGTCTCCTTATCGCGCACGTAATACGGGTGCGGCGATTCTTTGGAGAACGACGACATCTGATATTCATCGGCGACGGCGAACGCGCGCAGGAATTTGTAGTCGTTCAGCTCGCGCGGCACCTGCGACTTATGACAGGAACCACAGAACTCCGCCGTTTTCAAAAGCGGACGCATCATCGCGCGCCGGTGCGAGGGAATGTCGTTGAGGATCTGTTGGTCCTTCACGTCGAGCAGTCGCGTGCCATCCTCTTTTACCAACAGCGCGGGTTCACCCATCACGTAGCCACCGATCCCCTGACTCGTTGCCGACTGAATCGAGTGACAGGCAATACACGAAACGCCATCTTCGTCGAAAGGTCGTTTAACTTTGGAGTTCTTAGTCAGCGCTCCCGAAAAAAGCGCGGCTGGGTTGTGGCAGGATTCGCAATGGCGCGTAAACTCAATCCCCTTCTGCGATTGCAGGTCCTTAACGTTTTTTTGATAGAAGGGTTCACGAAAGGCATTGCCGTGTGCCGACTGCCGCCACTGCGCATGAGCATCCGTGTGGCAGGCACCGCAACGGGCCGAGGGAATAAATTTGTCGCCGGGAATGAACGTTCCGGTCGCTGAAGTCGCATTGCCCGGCGCGAAGGGATTGGGACCAAATTTGAAATCGTAGCTCCGCGCGATCTCTTCGCTATAACTCGCGGCACCGATCGCTTCGTCGAGATCAGCCGTCGCCTTGCGCGCGGCTACGATACCAAGCGCTGCGAATAGAAGCATAATGATTAGAACGCGTCGCCGGGTTGTTCCCATGATGCTATTCGCCATTGCGGAAGTCTAATTCGAAATCCAAGAGGCTAACTCCCTGGAGGGCGGCCACCAGTCGCCGCTTTGGTCCGCGGCGACTGGCGCCGCATCGTTGAATTTATTCAAGCAGCCAGGGCCGCGGCAGGTCGCGACCGGACAAAGCGCTGACAGGTCAGCGCACTCCAAAAGGGCTTCCCCCTCACTCTCAATCTCGCGGCGCCTCCGGCTTCTTCCTTTCGCCTGAGGCCGCCGGCGGAATCGGCGGCAGGGCTTCGACCTCGTTCGCTGGTCCGGCCTTCACCGTCATTCCCGTGGGCGTTGGCCCATGTCGATTAGCTTCGTCCAATTGCTTGAACGTCGCCAGCTCCTGATCAGCTTCCGCCTTTTTTCTCAAACGAGAATAAGCCAGAAAGAGTTGATAATGAACACCCGGGTCTTTCCGGTTCAACTCTGCACCACGTCGCAGAATCGGCAACGCCTCGTCGTACTTTTTTAGTTTCACCAGCAACCGGCCCAGATCGTGGTGAGCGGGAAAACCGTCCGGGTCGAGCGCAATTGCCCGTCGCAGCAAGCGCTCGGCCGCTTGATGTTCTCCGCGCTGGCTGGCGATATAACCAAGGTTGCCGAGCACGTCGGCATTGTCGGGCTGCAGTCGCCGGGCCTGCTCGAAAGCCGCGATGGCTTCGTCGTAATGACCTTCCGCACGGGCCGCATAGCCTAACAAAAAATAGAGATTAGCGTTGGCGGGAAATCGCGCCAGGCCACTATTGAAAACTTCGCGCGCCTTCGCGTAATGCTGGCTGCGAAAGTTTGCCACGCCCAGCCGGAGGTAGTACAGCAATTTCGAAGGGTCTTGCGCGACCGCCTGCTCGTAAAACTTGATCGCCTGCTCCGCCTGCTGACGCTTCAACAGTTCCTCGCCAAACATAAAATTCGCTTCCGGGAAGTTGGGCCGCAACTCCAACGCCTGCGACCAAAAACCAAATGCCGACTGACTATCACCGCGGCCCGAGGCTATCAATCCCAGCCGGTAATAAGGCTCCGGTTGGCTGGGGGCGACCTTGGCGGCAACGGTCAACGCCTGGGCCGCCTCGTCGAGCCGGTCCACATTGTAGAATGCCACCCCGAGGTTATAGACCACTTCAAAAGTTTGTGGACGCAACGCGTTGGTGCGCTCGAAAAGATGAATCGCCCGTTCGTATTCGCGTGCTTCAGCCAGGCTCAGGCCCAAAGTGAAAAGCATCCGCGGATCATCACCGGCTACTTGCTCGAGCCGGTCAGCCAAACTCGTTGCCTCCCGAACGCGGCCGGCATGTGCATATGCGTTCAGGAGCGTCAACAGCAACCCAACATCCGTGCGATCGGCACTGAAGGACTGCTGGACGGGCCAACCGGAGGCGCGTTCAAGTAGCGGCACCGCCTGCTGATAATTGCCTTGCGCCGCGTAAAGCGTTCCCAGGTTAAAGACGGCCTGGGCCTGAGTTGGCTCAAGGCGCAGCGCCGCTTCAAAAGTTTCGATCGCTCGTGCGACTCGCTTGGTGTGGGCAAACAACACCCCGAGATTAGCCAGCGCGGAAGTGTTTTTTGGCTGCAGGCGGAGCGCTTCGCGATATTCGGCTTCGGCAGCATCGACCTGACCGCGTTGGTCCAGAATTACACCGAGCAGAGTGCGCGCGTCAGAGTCTCGCGGCGCTTCGTGGACCACTTGCCGGGCCACTGCTTCAGCCTCTTCAAGCTTGCCGGCCTTCAAGAGCGTAGCAGCCTCGCCCAACCGGGCGGCATTGTCTTTGGAGCGAGGCGCCGGCGCCGGCCGTCGCTCCTGCATCGATCGAGTGGCCCGCGGTTGCGCCTGATCAGTCAATAGGAAAACAAATCCGGCGAGCCCGATAGCAACGACGAACATAAACGTCCGAAGCGACTGCCGCGGTGATCTGGTAACGGATAAAACCATCTTTCGAGGCTGTTGTCCGATGGGTTTCAGTTTGTCGCGGGGATGGACAAGCTAGAGCTTACCGGAGATCAATCTGACCCGCTACCCATTTTGGGTACGGCATAAACTAATCGAGTGGCAGGTGAAATTGCATGCCCGCCACTCGATGGTTCCCCGCCTGTCGCTCCGGACTAGAAGATCAACCGCAGCGCAAACTCCATCTGCCGTCGCTTCTGCTCGCTGGAGTCAACTCCAAAGTCGCCGTCAGTTAGCACACCTTTCGGGGTCGAACGGTTGACGCGGTTTAGCACATTGTAGGCGGAGAAGCGAAACTGCACATTAAAGGCTTCGCTGATCCACCGCACCGGGAAGTTTTTGAAAAGCGACGCGTCCCAATAAAATTGTTTTCGACCGCGGAAAACATTGCGGCCTAACGTGCCGATGCGCGGCACATTCGCTAACGAGCCATCCAGGTTCAGATCAGGATCACTGAGGAACACCCGTTGGCGAGGACAGCGAAACGCATCCTTGTTGAGTTCCAGGCCCTGGGCCTTTTGGGCCGCAGTCAGCGTTGGATCACCGATGAGATCGACGCGACCGCCGGAGCAAGTAACGTTTAATACCGGGCCGCTCTGCAGCGTAACTATGTTGTTGAACTGGAATCCGCCGATCAAAAAGTCGAG
>DASYMB010000218.1:0-1878 GCA_036009285.1 Pyrinomonadaceae bacterium
TGAGTTCTTGTCCAGTTCCGCGGTTGCATACGAGCCGAGCATCGTCACGTCGCGCCCGTCGCGTACAAGCGTGAAAGGCTCGAGGGCTGATTGCACCTGCGTTCCCGACTCCTGCCAGTCGCGCACCACCTTCAGATCAGTCATCGGCTTTTCTGAAAACGCGACACTTGCTTCCGGATGTGCAACCGCGCGGCCGTTTTGGTCGACAACAAAAACAACCGGGAGCCCCGCGTCCAATAGTTCGCGCTCACTCTTCGACGTTGATTGATGAACCGCCTTGAAGACCTCCTGGAACGAAACAATCGCCACTACCGCCGCCACCACTTCGTGGCCCGTCTCGCCACCCATCACGGGTGCAGCAACAGTCATCCCCATTTCCTGCCCCGAGCGAATAATCTGCGGACGGCTTACAACCATGCCGCGTCCGTTCATCTTTGCCAGCACTTCGCTCACCCGCTGATCGACTTCCGCGCGCTGAATGTAGTCCGGTTGGAAGGCGCGATGGAGTTCGCCACTCACGGGCCAGATGGCCAGGCCGATCAGGTTAGGATCCTCTTCCAGCGTCTTCTGCAGGCGTGAATCATATCCCGCGTCGTTGAGCGCTTTGATCCCACCAGCAATCTCAAAAGCGCGCGCAAGGCCGGTTACGACATCCCGGTAGCGTTGTCCGTAGAGTTCGATTTGCCGGGCCTTGTCCTGCACTAACTGCGCTTGATACCTGCCTTCAACGGAGCGAAGTTCTTCGGCGCTTCGTGCTGAAAGCAGGGTACCCGCGAATGCCAGCGGCAGCAGGCCCACTAACAGCAAGACAGCGAGGACTATGTATAGCAGGCGAATTCGCCCAATCTTTTCCAGCATTTAGTAGAAGATGAGTTGGGAACCAGTCTGAGAAAGTAAGCTTTCGGTTGAGATGATCACAGAAGCGAAGTCGGCAAGCGTGGGGCGGTCTCCAATGGCCGCTAGCTCATTATGTCTAGTAAGCTTAGGAGTGTCAACGCGTTTGTTAAACCTGGTTGGCGATGCGAACGAACGCCGAACGAGCCACAAACCGAAGACATCTGGTTGGCGGAGACGACGTGAGGCTGAGGTTCTAGCAATTTAGTAGACTTAAGTCGTCTCGATTACGTCTAAACTGGTGAGCGCAAGGCCTTAAGACTAGCGCGGACTATCGGAAGCGGAGCAACAGGGTTCGCAAATTCAGACAGGATGGGAACGGCTACGAGCGACGAGCAGATCGTAGAACGAGCTTTGACGGGCGACGCGGAAGCTTTCGGCGAGATCGTTCAGCGCTGGGAGCGGCGCATCTTCGCGCTTTCATTTGGCATGCTCGGCCGCGAGGAGGATGCGCGCGACGCTACGCAGGAGACGTTCCTCGCGGCGTTTCGAAATCTGCGTGGTTTTCGCGGCGACGCTAAGGTTTCTTCGTGGCTGCATCGCATCGCCGTCAATCAGTGCATCACGCGGCAGCGCCGAGCGAAGGTAAGAAACGAGAGTGCGCTGGAGGCCGAAGAGGAAAAGCACGCGGCTAGTTTTGCGGCGCCGATTCGATATTCGCCGGCTCGCGTGGTTGAAGGCCGCGAGACAACTGCAGCGGTGAGGCTGGCTGTGAATAGTTTGCCGGTGGAATTGCGACAGGTGGTAGTGATGAAGGAATTCGAGGAACTTACTTTTAAAGAAATTGCCGACGTGCTCGACTTGCCATTGAGCACGGTGAAGAGCCGGCTTTACACGGCTTTGAAACAGTTGGAAATGCGACTCGGGAAATTCAGCTCGACTTCGGCATAACGTTGGGAGAAGTAAAATGAAAGAAGTGAATGCCCCAAATTGCGGACGCGAAAATGATTTGATTGCCTTTATCTACGGCGAGTTGAATGATGA
>DASYMB010000219.1:0-7133 GCA_036009285.1 Pyrinomonadaceae bacterium
ACCTTGTGACCTCTGCGCTGCAACTGCGCGATCACTTCAGGGGCCATACGTGATTCGACATTTAAGGAGCCGGCAAGAAATTCGTGGTCATCGAATGAGCTGACGTAGTGCTGCGTGTCAAACCGTGCTGCTTCCACTGCCTCCTGCGGATTCATCCCAAACTCGATAATGTTTAGTAGCACCTGCAGCAGCGCCTGATCCTGATTGTCACCGCCGGGCGTACTCAACGTCATGAATGGCTGTCCGTCTTTCAAAACGATGGTGGGCGTGAGCGTAATGCGCGGGCGCTTGCCCGGTGCAACCACATTTGGGCTATTCGGATCCGTGAGCGCCGACTGCAGACGCTGGCCCATCAAGACGCCGGTATCGCCCGCGACCACTGCAGGTAACCAGGCGCCGCTGGGTGTAGCGCTGAAAAGATTTCCGTCTTTGTCTATAACGTTGACGCAAGTCGTATCGTTGGCGCGTTCAATCACGGGAACAGTCGAAGCGCGGCCAATGCGATCGGTTACGCTAGCCAGCACAGCTTTCATGTTCAGCGGATCGCCGGGTTGTTGTGCTAAAGACGCGTGTTGCTTTTCGATTAGCGAGCGCCGGAGGGCGGCGTAATCTTTCGACAACAGTTCCGTCGTCGGAATCTTTACGAAATCCGGATCGCCGTAATAGCGATCGCGATCGGCAAGTGCGAGCTTGAGCGACTCGGTGAGGGTATGAATGTAGTCTGCCGAGTTGTGGCCCATCGCTTTCAGATCGTAGCCGTCGAGCAGGTTGAGGGTTTCCACCATGGCCGGACCCTGCGTCCAGAAGCCCGCCTTGTAGATTTCATAACCGTGATATTCCGCCTTCACGGGAGAGCCGACCCGTGCGTGAAAGCGCGCGAAGTCTTCCGCTGCGAGCAAACCGCCGCTGTGTTGCATATAATCGCCGATACGCTTCGCGACCGGGCCTTTGTAAAAATAGTCGCGTGCAGCCATCAGTCCCGCATGACGGTTATTTGTGGAACCAGACTTCTCGGCGGCGACAATAGCGCGCAAGGTGCGAGCGAGATCAGCTTGTACGAAGATGTCGCCGGCCTTTGGCAGTTCGCCGTTTGGCATGAAGGTACGTTTGGCGTCGGGCCATTCGGAAAAAACCGGGCCACGAGTCTTGATGTATTGCACGCGCAGTTCGTCGATGGGGAAACCGTCGGCGAGTTCGATTGCCGGCTGCATGACCTCGGCGAGTGATTTAGTGCCAAACTGATCGAGCGCTGTTACACAGGCGTCGAGCACGGCTGGCACGGTCGCGGCCAGTGGGCCGGTGGAAGGAATCAAACCAGACTTTCCACCGGGCATGGTCGCTATTCCGGCGCTGCCGGGCGGGGCTGTAGCCGAATCTTTTGAGGTTGCTCTGTTGACAAAAAATTCGCGCGTGGCTTTCATCGGCGCCTGGCCCATGCCCTCGACGGCCGCAACCTTTTTCCCTTTAAGCTTGATTAGGATCGGCACTTCGCCGCCGAAGGAAAAATGAGAAAACTCGATGACTGACGCGGCGAGTATGGTTGCGACTCCCGCATCGACCGCGTTGCCGCCGTGCTGCAGGATCCGCAAGCCGGCTTCAACCGATAATGGCTGACCGCCGGCCACGACACCACGCCTACCACGAACAACCGGGCGAAACGTCTGTGCGCGGGAGGTTGGCTGCGGAACCGCAAGCAGCAACAAAGACAGGGCGATGAAAACTATGAACAATCGTCGCATGGCAAGATACCTCTCAGGCTCGGGTTCGAGTGCGTGCGAATTGTGATCCCCTTTCGTTTGGGAGTCAACATCCTTGCCGGCACCGCGGGCGTCTCGCCTGCAAGCGCGAGACGCAACCTTGCTAAGAGTTTGGGAGTAGGCCAGCCGGAAAGCAGAGCCTTTCCGCACATCAGGTGGCACAGCCGCGAGCTTCGCTCCTGCGGCGCTCCTTGCGTGCGGGGTGCCCGCGGTCCCATTGAGATGTTGACTAGTTCCGGCAACACGGTTAAGAATTCAAGCGCTCCAAAAATCCAGTTTAACTAATGAGGAACCCATGGCTCGAATTGTTTCGCTGCGTTGTTTTCTGTCCCGCAACCTCTGTTTCGGATTGTTTCTGGTTCTGGCCGCGAGCGCCCAGGTCATTGCGCAAAGTCAATTGAATTCGAATCTGCTGTCGGAGTTCAAGTGGCGCCTGGTTGGCCCATCCAGTCCCGCGGGGCGAGTTTGGCAGGTGGTGGGAGATGAAAACAACGCGAAGACATTTTATGTTTGCACTGCGGGCGGTGGTTTATGGAAAAGCACTGATAACGGTACGACGTTGATTCCTATTTTCGATAATCAAACTTCTGCGTCAACGGGCGCGGTTGCGATCGCCCGATCGAATTCAAATATTGTTTGGCTCGGAACGGGCGAACCGGCAAACACGCGCGCAAATTCCTGGGGCGATGGCGTTTACAAGTCTAACGACGCAGGCAAAACGTGGGCGCACATGGGTCTCCGGGATAGCCGACAGATTAGCGCTATCGTCATTCATCCCACGAGGCCCGATACGGTTTACGTTGCCGCGATGGGCTACGAGTGGGGCCGCAATAGCGAACGCGGAATTTTTAAGACCAGCGACGGTGGAAAGAGTTGGAACAAAATTCTTTACGTTAACGACACCACCGGCTTCATCGATCTGCAGGTAGATCCGAAGAATCCCGAGGTGCTGTACGCAGCCGCGTGGCAACGATTCCGTTTCGGCGGCGGCGACATGGCCGAGTCGGGTCCGGAAAGTGGTGTATACAAAACCGTAGATGGCGGAAAGAAATGGACCAGGCTGACAAACGGTTTGCCCAAAGAAGACAAAAGTAAGATCACTGTAGCGGTTGCACGCAACAATTCACGGATTGTTTACGCTGCAATACTCACCGGCGAGCCCGCGCCCGGCGGTAAGAGAACAATCGAAACTGGCGGCGTCTTTCGCTCGGCAGATGGCGGCAACAGTTGGCTGCGCATGAACCCGACAATGACCAGCTATTACTACGATCGCATCAATGTCGATCCGGGCGACGACAACCGCATCTGGATGCCGGTGTTCGATCTGATGGTTTCGACAGACGGCGGCAAGACGCTGGTGAAGTCAAATATAAAACATGTGCACAACGACGAGCACAGCATCTGGATCGATCCGAAGGATCCGGAACATCTGATTCTCGGAGGCGACGGCGGCATAAACATTTCCTACAATCGCGGCGCCACCTGGCAGCAGGCCGTCTTGCCAGTCGGCCAGTTTTACGAAGTGGCAGTGGACAATCAGGATCCTTACTATGTTTACGGCGGCATGCAGGACACCGGCCACTGGCTTGGCCCTAGTCAAACCTACGATAACGAGGGCATAACCAATCACGATTGGATCAAGCTGCGGTTCAACGGCGACGGTATGTCGATTCACGGCGACCCGGAAGATCCAAACGTCATCTACATGGTGCAGGAGTTTGGCAATTTTTCACGACTCGACCTGCGCACCTGGGATCGTAAAGAGCTTTTGCCGGCTCCCGAGGAAGCGAAGAAGCGCGGGCTGCATCCGTTTCGTTACGATTGGACGCCGCCGATGATCGTTTCCGCGCACGATCCGGAAGTGCTCTACCTGGGCAGCAATTATTTATTTAAGTTTACGAAACGAGGCGAGAAGTGGGACGTTGTGAGTCCCGACCTGACTGCGCAACAAGACAAAAATTTGAAGGGCAACAAGAAGGACTACACGGGTTATCACAGTTATGGCGCGCTGTTCTCGATTGCCGAATCGCCGCTCGATGCAAAGGTGATCTGGACGGGCGCAGACGATGGACCGATCTACGTTACTCGCAATGGTGGATCGTCGTGGACCAACGTCACGGAAAATTTCCCGCCCGGCGCGCCGACGTATGCGGTGGTTGGAGAAATAGAAGCGTCGCGTTTCGACAAAGGAGCCGCCTACGTGGCCTACGACGCGCACACGCGCGAAGACCACAAACCTTATCTCTACGCGACGAACGATTACGGCCGGACCTGGCTAGACATCACTGGCGATCTGCCCACGGGCGGATCGAGCTACGTGATACGGGAAGACCCGGTTAATCCTAACCTGCTGTTTGCGGGAACCGAGTTTGGTGTTTACCTAACGATCGATCGTGGCCGGCATTGGGTCCAGTTGAAAAACAATCTGCCTACAGTCGGCGTGCGCGCTATGGCGATTCAGGCGAGGGAGCATGACCTTGTCGTCGGAACATTTGGTCGCGCCATCTGGATTACCGACATCGCGCCGTTTGAACAGATGAAAGCGCGCACACTCGAGCAACCCGCGCATCTTTTCGACGTCAAGCCGGGAACTCTTTTCAAGACTCGCTATACCTACGGAGCCACGATTGAGGAGTTGAACGGCGACATGTTTTTCCGCGCCGAGAATCCTCCGTTCGGAACCGCTGTCACTTATTATTTACGCGACAACGTGGGCCAGGACGTAACGTTGACGATCAAGGACGAAGGCGGCCGGACGGTTCGCACGCTTAAAGGGCCAGGGACGGCGGGAATTCATCGCCTGGTTTGGGACCTCAAATGGAAGGACAAAGTTTCGGATGAAGAAGCCAAGCAGGCTGGAGTGGAAACGCTTTCGGAGCGTGACGCGCTGGCGTGGGTTGCACCCGGGAATTACACGGTTACTTTGGAAACTGGCGGCACATCACTGAAGAAAGAAATAAAGGTGCTGAAGGAGCGACCGGGTGTTAAGCGGGTGGACGTAAGAAAGTAGGGGGCATTATCGCGTGATTGCCAATTTCGATTTGAATTTGAGGCCTGGAATTAAGATCTGAGAGTGGAGAACCCGAAAAAAGACCATGGGCGCCGACCTCCCCCAAGACCGGCGCCCTTGCCTTTATCTCAGTTCTCCCATGGAGAATTAACGATGAGGGATAGTAGGCCGAGTCAAGCGGGCTGTGGTTGCAGTATCCTTGCAAACATTTCACGACCCTGTAACAAAATTTTCCGCAAAACTTCGCGGCCTGTTCGGTTGGGCTGCGTTGAGTAATGGATGAGTTAGAAGAATCGAGCGAGCTGGCGTTGGTCTCAGCCTGAAGGGCTACTATCCGACAGCCCTTCAGGCTGGGATCCACCCGCTACCGGCGCTCGGATCTGAAATGACCTCGGTTGTAGTTTGTCGCAGGGAGCGAATCCGCAAAACCAAAAACTGGGAGAAGAGTCCATATGCCTGAGTCTCAAAGAGCGTCCTACGGTTCCTGGAAATCACCGATAACTTCCGAGTTAATCGCCGGGGGCTCTATCGGTCTATCACAGCCGCTGATTGATGGCTCCGATTTTTATTGGGTCGAGATGCGTCCCACCGAAGGCGGCCGGGGAGTGATTGTGAAACTCAACGCCGCAGGGACCGTGAGCGAGGTGACGCCCCCGCCCTATAACGCGCGAACTCGCGTTCATGAGTACGGCGGCGGCGACTATACGGTGCGAGATGGCGCAGTTTACTTTTCTAATTTTTCGGACCAGCGCCTGTACGTGCGGAACGGGGATGCGTTACCGCGGACGATCACGCCGGACGCTGAAATGCGTTATGCCGACGCTATCGTGGATGAGGCGCGACGACGCTTGATCTGTGTACGTGAAGACCACACCGTCCACGATCGAGAAGCAGTAAACGCCCTGGTAGCCCTCGATCTGGCGGGCAACGAAACAATCGGAGAGGTTCTGGTGTCCGGAAATGATTTCTATTCGTCGCCGCGAATAAGTCCGGATGGTTCCAGTCTGGCGTGGCTTACATGGAACCACCCGAACATGCCCTGGGATGGTACTGAACTCTGGGTTGGACGCTTCGGCGCCGACGGATGGTTGGCAACGAGCGAGCGCGTCGCCGGCCGCCGTGATGAGTCGATATTTCAGCCGGAGTGGTCTCCTGAGGGAGTGCTCTATTTTGTTTCAGAACGCACGGGCTGGTGGAATCTGCACCGGCTAAATTTGGACGGAGCGGTTGAAACTGTATCCGAAGTGCAAGCTGAGTTTGGCATGCCGCAATGGGGATTTGGCATGTCGACTTACGCTTTCGAATCGGCGGAGCGAATCGTTTGCGCGTACATTGAAAACGGAGTTTCGCGGCTCGCGCTCTTATATACTCGCTCGAAAAAGCTGGAACCAATAGAGACTCCGTATACCGACATCAGGTTTGTGCGGGCGACGCCGGGCCAGGCGGTCATGCGCGCGGGCTCGCCTACGGAGGCTGCCTCGATTGTAAAGCTTGATTTAAGTGCCGGGACCTTCGCCGTGCTTCGCCGTTCGAACAATCTCCGGATTGACGCTGCCTATCTCTCGACGCCGCGCGCGGTGGAGTTTCCCACCGAGGACGGCTTGATGGCGCACGGGTTTTTTTATCCTCCGAAGAACGACGATTACCGTGAGCCTGAGGGCGAACTTCCGCCGCTGTTAGTTGAAAGCCACGGTGGTCCTACTGCTATGGCGACCACGGCGTTGAGTCTCGGTATTCAGTATTGGACCAGCCGTGGCGTCGCTGTGCTGGACGTCAACTATGGCGGCAGTACAGGTTTTGGGCGGGCGTACAGAGAAAGGCTAAACGACAAGTGGGGAATCGTGGATGTTGACGACTGCGCAAACGGCGCGCGCTATCTGGTTGAACAGGGGAAAGTCGATAGTGATCGCTTGATGATTACGGGCGGAAGCGCGGGGGGATACACGACGCTATGCGCGTTAACTTTTCGTGATACGTTCAACGCCGGCGCGAGCCATTACGGTGTCAGCGATGCGGAAGCCCTGGCGAAGGAGACGCACAAGTTTGAATCACGTTATCTGGATGGGCTGATGGGGCCGTATCCCGAAAAGCGTGAGATTTATGCTGCTCGGTCTCCGATTAATTCTATCGACCGTCTATCTTGTCCGGTGATCTTCTTTCAGGGACTCGAAGACAAAGTGGTGCCGCCAAACCAGGCGGAAACGATGGTTGAAGCTTTGCGGGCGAAAGGGATTCCAGTCGCGTATCTTCCGTTTGCAGGCGAGCAGCACGGATTCCGCCAGGCGAAGAACATCAAACGCGCGCTTGATGGGGAACTCTACTTCTATTCGCGTGTTTTTGGATTTGAGTTGGCGGAGCCGGTCGAG
>DASYMB010000220.1:0-2568 GCA_036009285.1 Pyrinomonadaceae bacterium
CTGTGCGCCTTTATTTTTCTTCTTGTCTACCTGATTTGGGATGGTTACGAATTTCTCACTTTACCAGTGGGCCAGGAACGAGCTTTTTACCGCTCAGTAGTCTATTGGGAATTGCCCTCTCTGATCGTTATCGGTGTGTTCGGAATCCTATCGTTGTTCTGGACCAACCAGCTTATGATAAGCATCCTAACAACGACAATTCTTTCGCTAGTAACTATCTGGTTTGGATTCCTGGTTAGCCGAATGAGAAGGTTCCATTGGAGGTCTTCTGATACGGCTGCTTTGTGAAACACATTTGAAGCGTCAAATGTAAAACGCGATGCGAATTTTATTAGTAGAGGACGAAGCGCGCCTGGCGGAGGCGATTAAGCGAGGTTTGCGCCAAGCGGCTTACGCGGTCGATGTTGCGCGCAACGGCGAAGATGCGCTCTATCAGGCGTCAATTAACGACTATGACGCTGTCATTCTTGACGTGATGATCCCCAAACGCGACGGGTTTGAAGTCTGCCGCGAACTGCGCGCGCAGGGGTCGCGCATTCCTGTGCTGATGCTTACCGCGCGAGATGCAGTAGAGGATCGAATTGGTGGTCTGGACACCGGCGCGGACGATTATCTCACCAAGCCTTTCGAGTTCGGAGAGCTACTGGCGCGGTTGCGCGCGTTGCTGCGGCGCGGAAAGGAGTTGCGCCCGACCGTCATTGAAGTTGGTGATTTGGAGATTGACACGCGTGGGCAGCGAGTCAAGCGCAATGGGCAGCCCATCGAACTGACCACCAAAGAATACACGCTGCTTGAGTTTCTCGCGCGCAATGCAGGGAAAGTGGTAGGTCGTGAAGAAATTTCAGAACACGTTTGGGACGATACGTTTGACCCGTTTTCCAAACTGATAGAAGTTTATATTAATCGCCTACGTCGAAAGGTTGACGAGCCTTTCGGCGTGCCGCTCATTCACACCAGGCGCGGGGCGGGATACGTGTTGCGTGCTCCGGCTGAAGATGAGGGCGAAGATGTTTAGCTCGGTGCGCGCCAGGCTAACGCTTTGGTATACAGGCGTGCTCGCGCTTGTCCTCATTTCGTTTGCGCTGGCGGGTTACTTTTTCCTCTCCTTTACACTCAACCGGCGCACAGACGATGCTCTGGCAGAGATGGCAAACGCCTTCGCGGCTACGCTCGCAAGTGAAGAAAGTGACAGTCATCAGGGGGAAGGTGATGCGACTAATGCTACTCGGGGCAAGGATGCCAAGGGCCCCGAGGAAGCAGTCAAGGAAGCCGTCAGCCAAAATCAGTTCAGGGATTATCAAATAGTTGTATATGCGGACGCGCACCGCGAGGTGGCCGCGGGCGCTGTTCCACAGCTCCGAAAGGAACCCGGCAGGATGCAACCGCTACTCCGTTCGAAGATCTCAGCCCTACTCGACGCGGTTGCTCGCAATGCTGTCTCTGCACTTCACTTTGCAACCCTTTCGGACGGCGATAACGATTACCGCGTTGTCGGACGCCGGGTGCAAGCGCGCGGAAGTCCGTACACGCTCGTCGTGCTGCGCTCACTTCACGACCAGGAAGATTTGCTCGAACGAGCGAGTTATGCGCTCCTGATCGCGGTGCCGCTCGCGCTCTTGCTGGCTTCGATTGGCGGCTACTTCCTGGCGCGCAAGAGTCTCGCCCCGGTGGTCAGGATGAGCGCGACTGCTGCCGGCATTGGCGCAGCCAACTTGCATGAACGGCTACCGGTCGCAAACGAGCGTGACGAGTTGGGTGGTTTGGCGCTGGTCATCAATGGTCTACTTGAAAGACTGGATATATCTTTCGAGCAGCAACGACAATTCATGGCTGATGCCTCGCACGAGTTGCGCACACCAATCGCTATCATGCGCAGCGAAGCAGAGGTAGCGCTTGCGGAACCTGAAACCTCAAATGAGGAGCTGCGCGAGTCCATTGCCATCTTCAAAGATGAGACCAAGCGCCTCACGGCAATCGTCGAAGACTTGTTCATGCTCGCGCGCGCCGACGCGGGTCAGTACAAACTCTTCCCGAAGGAATTCTACCTGGATGAACTAGCAGGCGAAGTAACTCGCGCTGTCCGCACGCTAGTTGCCGAAAAGCGTTTGACCTGGCAGCTTGATGCCGCCGAAGAGATGCCGTTCCGCGGCGATGAGAACCTACTGCGCCGTCTCCTCTTAAACGTTGTGGATAACGCCATCAAATACACGCCCGAGAAAGGCGGCGTGACAGTTTCATGCAAGCGCGAAGGGAACCGTTACATCATCACGGTCAGCGACACGGGAGGAGGGATTCCCACCGAGGCGCAGCGGCACATTTTCGACCGTTTCTATCGAGCTGACAGTGCGCGCTCGCGTGCTGAAGACGAGGGTGCCGGTCTGACGGGCGGCGCCGGCCTGGGACTATCAATCGCGCGCTGGATCGCCGAAGCCCACGACGGTACGCTTGAATTACTCAATACATCGACTGCCGGAAGCGTCTTTAGGTTAGTCTTGCCCGCCCCACCAGCCCGTTAATACATCGCCCAAAATAGATTTCTATATTTACCACGGGTTTACCTGCAACCCG
>DASYMB010000221.1:0-8410 GCA_036009285.1 Pyrinomonadaceae bacterium
CGCAGGCTATTTTTTCAGCGGCGCCGTAGTCGGAATCATCGGAGATTTTCAACGACTCGGTAAAGTCCTGCTGGTGATTGTCGTGGTTGGCATCGCCGGGTTTTATCTCATCGAACGCTTTTGGTTATCGAAGAAAGTTGAACAGGCCGACCCCGAGCGATTGCAGGAACTTGAACAGGTAGCGCAGGAGAAGCTGCAGGGTCTCAAACAGGAGTTTCAGGAACACATTCCGTTTAAGCAATCGCGGCAGGACGATCCCAAAAAAGTTTCGACGAAGACCGGCGGAACCAAGAAAGAGTAAGCAGGATTTTTCATTTATCATTGGCGGATTCAAGTTGGAAGTGCAACAGATCGTTGTTTGCCGCTTTTGCCCCAGAGGGGCGAGATGTTTATAGCTTGGCGGTCCTTTCTTTACTCCGGCGCTCCGTGGGAGCGCAATCGCAAATGCATGCCCGAGCGAAGGCCGGGTTTCGCTCCTAACGGAGCGAGATCTTTGAGTGCACTTGAGCTATAAACATCTCGCTCCGCTGGAGCGAAAAAGAATTCAACTTGCAGTTGTAAGTTGAATCCACCATTTGACAGTTTTCATTTGTCATTAGTTTCAAAGAGTTTCTCCGCTCCGTTAGAAAAGATATGGAAAGGATTGCCAAGCAGAAGCCCGCGCGTTAGCAAGGGCCTTGTCCTCGGTTATGGTCCCTCCCTTACGGTCGGGCTTCTGCTTGGATTACCGGAAAAACTGAGTGCTAATTGAATCGTCTGCCCCTACCCGCGTCGATCTTGCCGGCGGCACCATCGACATCTGGCCGCTATACCTTTTTCACCCCAGCGCCGCCACCGTGAATTTTGCGACGTCGCTTCGGGCCTACTGCCAAATCAAAACCCGCGACGACGGTCGTATCGTGCTCGAGTCGCGCGATCGCAAAGTGGCTTTTGAAACGGAGCTTGCCGCTGTGGAAGATCTTGTTCACGAAGAGCGGCTCGAGCTCATCTCCAAGCTGGTCCATTTCTTCAAACCCACCACCGGTTTTCATCTGACCGCAAACAGCGAAGCTCCGGCAGGCGCCGGGCTGGGCGGCTCGTCGGCTCTGGCAATAGCGTGTATCGGCGCGCTTAACCGCCTCGTGGGAAATCGTTACGACGAGCGCAAGTTCATCACCATTGCCGCGAATATCGAGACCACGGTGATTCGAGTGCCGGCAGGCTTCCAGGATTATTACGCTGCTCAATATGGCGCTGCCTCTTGCATACATTTCCGTGCCGACGGTATTGAGCGCGAAGCCCTCGCGGTTGATGAAACGAAGCTCGAGGACCGGATCGCGATCTGCTACACGGGCGAGCCAAGGCTTTCCGGAACCAACAACTGGGAAATTTTCAAGCGCCACATTGACGGCGACACCGAGCTCTTCGAACTCTTCGACGGCATTCGGAATTCCGCCTTACGCATGCGTGGAGCGCTGCTGGCTGACGATTGGAACGAAGTGAGCGAAACAATGCGCGCCGGTTACCCCAAACGAAAACTGCTGGCGCCAGGCGTAACGACTCCGCAAATGGAACGATTAGTCGAGAAAGCGCTGGCTAACGGCGCCGAGGCGGCGAAGGTTTGCGGCGCCGGTGGCGGCGGTTGCATCGCGTTTCTCTGCGCCGAAGGACGAAAGTCTGAAGTGGAGCGGGCGCTGAACGGAGAAGAAGGCGCCGAAGTTCTCGATTGGAAGTTTTCGCGCGAAGGCCTGATCGTCACAGAGTCGTAGCACCAAGCAGAAGCCCGCGCGTAAGCAAGGGCTCTTCGCTTTTTCTAACAAACCGAGTCCTACTTAACAGTCGGGCTTCTGCTTGGTCTCAGATCATCCACTGACGTCGGTTGTCATAGTAAGCCGGCGAACGATCCGGATAACGCTGCTTGTATTTTTTGTAGCGCGCCAGCAACTCTTCATAACGTTTGTTTGAAGAACGAAGTGGACGATGTGGCAACTCGCGCAGATGGTTTTCAACCTTCGATATGTTCCTGGCCGAGAATCGCCAATCATAGTTTCCGAGATCGTAGAGACTCGTCAGGCCGTAACCTTTTATTCTTCCGGACATGTCCACGTACGGATCAAAATAACTCCACGTCAAATCCCTTAGCGATCGAAACAGCGGCTTGCGTCCGTGCAACCCGACATCGCGAGAACGCCCAATCGATCCCCACAATCCATCCTGTTGAAAAACGAAGACCACGTGGTCCAGCAAATCCTGCGACTCGATATCCAGTAGCAGCGGCGGGTAGCCGTGCTGCTCGAGGATCACCGCCGCGCCAACCGCGGCTTCGAGGCACTGCGCCTCGCCGCATTTTACGACTTCGCGAAAAGATCGAAGCGTGCGCTTCCAGTTGTAAGGAAGGGAACTGAAATAGCGCTGCACCTGCGCCGGCGTAGCGAGCGATTGAATCAGCCGCCACTCTTTTCTGGTAAAAGAATCTTTGCCGGGTGCCAAACTCATCACGCAAGAGCTTTAACAGATGAGTTGTGCAAAGGCAAAGACTGCACCCTCCACATGCAGTCTGGACGGCGCAGTGGCCCGACCATCCGGAAGGGCGTCGTCGCAGCGCTCGCTCACGCCTTCCTAACCGGTCGGGCTAAGTTTTGGTAGAACGTGCCGCATCAGATTCATTTACTGCAATCTGTATTACTAACCGCGACGTAGTCCTGCCCCGCTCACCAGCACAGAGAACACGGAGTTATACAGAGAAAATCAAATCAGGACACTGCCCGATAATGGCGTGCTTTGCGCCTTGGCGGTTACTCACATAGAATGAAGTTTCGAATCATAAGGAGCACATTACCATCCGACACTTTCAACCAGTTAACAAAGGATCAGCAATTAATAGCCGCACTACCAGAATGGAACCAGATATATCAATCCGCCCGATGAGTCGAGGCGAAAAGGAAACCCAAACCGAGGCCGCCCGTCTCATCGAACACATCGAAGAGGCGTTAGCTACTGTTGCAATTCGTTCGACTGACGAGACTGACGCACTTGAAGCTCTCGCGGATCGCATCGAACGCGCCGCGCGCGATCTTTCCGTCGCCCTGCGAGAGTTGGCTGTGCAACGACGCATTGCTGAAAAAGCAGTTGAGTAGATTGTGGTGCGGCGTATTCGCACCCGCGGGACGGGCAACTCGATTTCTGTATACGGGCAGAGGGACGGCTATCCGTCTTTTTTGTTGTGGGAACTATCCCGGCGGCCAGTTCATTGTACGTCCGCCGAGCACGTGTACATGAAGATGGAAAACTGACTGGCCCGCGCCGGCACCATTATTAATCACCGCACGATAGCCGCTTTCCGCGAGACCTTCCGCATTAGCTACCCGCGCGGCCACGCGCAGCAGGTGGCCCAACAATGCCTCATCTTTCTGCGAAGCATCGTCAAGCGATTCAAGGTGTTCTTTCGGGATCACCAACAGGTGCGTGGGCGCCTGGGGATTAAGATCCCGAATAACTACGGACTGCTCGTCCTGATGGATGAAGTCGGCTGGGATTTCCCCCGCCACTATGCGGCAAAAAAGGCAACTTTGTTCTGACATCTCGTTTGTATTCTACCTTGTTATGTTCCTATCGTAACGCTACCCGTTCCAAGCAGAAGCCCAACCGTCAGGGAGGGCTCTGATTAGCCAATCAAAAAGAATCTCTCCAAGCAGAAGCCCAACCGTAGGGGAGGGCTCTGAGGTGATAATCAAACAGGCCCTGAGGCGGCAGGCCCTCCCTCACGGTCGGGCTGCCTGGTCGGCGGCCATTCCTGGCTGCGAACCCTGCGACAGCGGCGCCGTTACCGACTCTCGAATCCGCTCGATGTCCGCGCCCACAGCTCTCAGCTTCGCTTCTATTTTTTCGTATCCGCGATCGATGTGATAGACGCGGTCGATAATCGTTTCTCCCTTAGCCACCAACCCCGCCAGCACGAGCGAGGCCGAGGCGCGCAGATCCGAAGCTATCAGCGGCGCGCCCGCTAAAGGCGTCGGTCCGGTAACTGCCGCGCTATGACCATCGATCGAAATGCGCGCGCCCATTCGTTGCAACTCCGAGGCGTGCATGAAGCGATTTTCGAAAACTGTTTCTTCGACAACTGCGCGTCCCTCGGCCTGTGTCATGAGCGCCATGTATTGTGCCTGCATGTCAGTCGGAAATTTTGGATAAGGCTCGGTCGTTACGTCTTTCGCAGTCAGCGATTCAGGACAACAAACGCGGAGCGTGCTCGGATTGATTTCTTCGATGCTGACGCCAACCTCGCGAAACTTGTCAATCACGGCGGAAAGATGCAGCGGTTGGCAGTCTCTGATTTCGAGATCGCCATTAGTAATCGCAGCCGCGGCAATGAAAGTTCCGGTTTCGATCCGGTCGGGAATGATCGTATGCTCGGCGCTGCCTAGTTCTGCCACGCCTTCGATCTCGATCCTGCTGGTGCCGGCCCCGCGCACGCGCGCTCCCATCTTGTTTAGTAACTCCGCGAGGTCGTTGATCTCCGGTTCGCAAGCCGCGTTCTGAAGCACCGTCAAGCCGCGAGCGAGAGTTGCGGCCATCATCACGTTTTCCGTTCCGGTAACAGTAACCTTATCAAAATGTATTTCACCGCCAATTAAACGGCCGCCTTTGGGCGCGCGCGCGATAACGTTTCCCGCTTCCAGCCGCACCTCAGCGCCGAGCTTCTCGAATGCGATGAGATGAAGATCAATGGGGCGCGTGCCGATCGCGCAGCCGCCCGGCAAAGAAACTTTGGCTTTACCAAAACGGGCGAGCAGCGGACCCAGGGCCAGCACAGACGCGCGCATCGTCCTCACTAGTTCATAAGGCGCTTCAAATACTTCGATGTGGCTCGCAGCTATTTTGTGAGTTCGCAATTCGGGAGTGAGCACAGTCGCGCCGAGGTCTTCGAGCAAACGACGCTGCGTAATGATGTCGCGAACGTAAGGAAGATTGTGCAGCGTCACCGTTTCGGCGCTGAGCAATGCTGCCGCCATGCATGGCAATGCCGAATTCTTTGCGCCGCTGATCGAAACGCGGCCACTCAGCGCGCGGCCGCCGGTTATTCGAAATTTATCCACGATGTAAACAGATTAGAGTAAAACGCCGAAAGGTTAAAGCCAGCCCGATCGAATGTCCATATCACTTTGAATTCAACGAGCAACCTCTTCCCTGGGACCGCGGGCGTCTCCCCCGCTTCGTTACCCCAGACTCAACTTTCCCTGGTTTGATCATGCCAAATGCATTGTTCGCGCTTCGCGCTCCTTGCGGGCGGAGGCCCGCGGTCCTAGGGAAGAGCTTGCACCTTTCACTTAGATTTTTTTCAGCACCACGGTTCGAGGAATGCCTTGCAGGTCGTTGTAAATATTTAACAGCCTCCAAGTGTCAGGGTCGATCAGTCGCTCCACCACAGCGCTTTGATCGAACCCAATCTCAAACAGCAAGTGTCCCCCCGTCTTCAGAAAACTCACGGCCTCGATCAGCAAGCGACGGATGATTGCAAGGCCGTCCGCACCGGCTGCCAACGCCGCTCGCGGTTCGAAATCTCGAACCTCTCTTTGTAAACCTGCAAGCGCGAGCTCCTCAACGTACGGTGGATTTGAAACTATCAAGTCGAACAACGATTGAGTCGCAGCTTGTGAATTCAAAGCCGAGAAACAATCGGAGACAACAAAATCAATCCGATCGGCGACGGAGTGGCGCGCGGCATTTAGTTTGGCAACCTGCAGTGCGCCTGGGGAGACATCGATTGCGGTGGCGCGCGCTTCCGGCATTTCGCGAAGCTCGTGAAGCAACGCGATGATTACGCAGCCTGAGCCGGTCCCGACGTCGCAAATGAAGGGCGCCTCTTCTGACTCACGCGCAAGCTTCAGCGCACTCTCAACCAGCAGCTCAGTCTCTGGCCTGGGAATCAGCACATCTTTCGTCACTTCAAAATCAAGCCCAAAGAATTCCTGATGACCGGTTATGTATTGCAGCGGCTCACCGCGCGCGCGTCGCTCAAGCCACTCACGAAACTGCTCGGCCTCGTCACTAGCAATTGGATCGTCCGCGTGAGTAAGGATGAAGGAGCGGTCCTTACCGAGCAGCGCGGCGACCAGCGATCCCGCTTCGCGACGCGGGTCGGACACGCCGGCCTGACGCAGTTTGTGCGTCCCTTGCAAGACTGCCGCGGCAATTGAAATTGTCATTTGTTCGATCATCGTAACGCAAACTGTTAGTTTGCGAACGGTTCATTGCCACTCAGTTTGATGGTTGGCCATCTCACGCAAACTAACAGTTTGCTTTACGTCTTTCGACTTCTCCCGATGAGGCTTATAATACGTCGCATACGTTAGTCACAAAGAAACGCGAAGTCCGGTCGTGGATTTCGGGAACGAGAATCTCATTGCGAGTTTCCTGTTAGCACAACGGTACGAGTCTCGTTCCTCCCGTATAACGACAGGACCTCCAGGCCATTTGGTTTCGGAGGTTCTGGCGTTAAAAGGGCACCGAAGTTTAACAACGTTTCCCGAGGAGCAGCGTGGGAGCACTTTCAAAAGCCCTTCTATTGTTCGTGATGAATTGGCTGGATGCGCAGCTAACCATTCTCTGGCTGCGGCTACATGTCGCCACCGAGGGGAACGGCATCATGGCCTCGCTACTGGACCACAGCGAAAATTCTTTTCTTTCAGTGAAACTCCTCATCGGCGCGTTGTCAGCCTATATCCTATATCGCTTTGCCGAAATTCCTATTGCGCGGCGCGGGATGAAAGTCGTGCTGGGTATCTACCTCGCCTTGATGGCGGTGCACATGATTACCGGCTTCTCGGCGTTGGGCTGGCACGCACCGGCCACCGTGCTTTCCTACTTCGTCAGCCTGCCTGAAGCTTTCATCGCCTCTCTTTCCTGATCACAGCTCTTATTAATTCACTTTGAACCGCGGCTCTTGTGGAGTGCGGACCTGTCACCGCTTTGCTCGGCTGCGACCTGTCGCAGCCTTGGTAGACTGAATTCATTGTCACAAGCGGCGCCAAGCCGCCGTGGGCAAAAGCGCTGACAGGTCACCGCACTCCAAATAAGGAAACCTTGGCGCGTCGAAAGCGTTTTAGAACACGACGCAGAGTCTGCGTTGTGCTCGGGTGACTTCAGAGGTTGCGTGCCGGGTTCGGGAGTCCTAAATTTAGTTCGGTGGCGAACTGGCAAGCGCGTCCGGGCACCGCGCAACTACGCTGACCGGCCGGGCATCTCAGTCAACATCTATGTTAGGAAATTTTACCAACCAGACAACAAGCGAGAAAAATGCCATGTTTAGAATTTCAGCACGACAAATCTTAGCCATAGCCCTGCTCTCCGCAATCTTCGCAGCCGGCACCATTGCCGTTATCGATCGTCTGTCAAATCGGCTGCAGCCGTCGGGTGCTGCTTTCACTGAGGCGTCGCCGAAGGGTATTACCGATCCGGGCACAGCCACCGACGAACAGAACAGCATCGAAATCTACCGCACGCTTTCACCGGGCGTGGTCAACGTCCATTCAACTTCTTACGCCCGCGACTTCTTTGGCTACGTTGAGCCGCAGGAGGGTTCAGGCTCCGGATCAGTAATCGATCAGGAGGGCAACATCCTGACCAACTACCACGTCATCGAAGGCGCGACCAAACTCGCCGTCAGTTTCGGCGGACAAAAAAACTATCCGGCGCAATTGGTGGGCGGCGACCCGGACACCGACCTCGCCGTCATCAGGCTGCTTGAAAAACCAAAAGAACCTTTGACGCTCATCGCCCTTGGCGATTCCGATAAGCTCGAGGTTGGGCAAAAGGTTTTGGCGATTGGAAATCCTTTCGGTCTGGATCGAACCCTCACCACCGGAGTTATCAGCGGCTTGCAACGCCCGATACGCGCCCGCAATGGCCGGCCCATCGAAGGCGCAATTCAAACGGACGCGTCTATCAATCCGGGAAACTCGGGCGGCCCATTGCTCGACTCACACGGCCGCATGATCGGAATCAATTCGCAGATACTTTCGCCGTCGGGTGCCTCAGCAGGCGTTGGTTTCGCGGTGCCGGTAAACATTGCCAAGCGCATCGTGCCGCAGTTGGTACGGTCGGGCGAAGTGCGCCGGCCCAAACTGGGAATCAGCAGCCGTGATGTTGAAGTTTTGAAAAGACAGATTGAACTGCCGGTGGACCAGGGCGTTGTTATCTGGCAGGTTGCGCCGGGCGAAGCTGCCGCCAACGCCGGTCTACGCGGATTAACTCAAACCGAGAATGGCGACGTTGAGATCGGGGACATCATCGTCGGTATCGACAGCGACAAGGTTACAAACAACGACGATCTTTATCGCATTCTCGACAAACACCAGGTAGGCGATACGATTCAAGTTCAGATTATGCGAAACGGACGCCGGACCGCTGTGCCGGTGCGCCTGACGGCTCC
>DASYMB010000222.1:0-5337 GCA_036009285.1 Pyrinomonadaceae bacterium
GCCTTCGGCTTAGCTCCCCCCGTGCTTGGTGAGAGTTGGAACTCCAGAACGATCGTCGCTTGCATTCTGATTTTTGCGGGAGTTGCAGTGGTAACGGTTCGCGCGCGCAGTCGTGCAGCCGAAGAAGTTTCAGAACATCCCGACGCGCTGGCGCATTAATGTAAAAACGGTTTCGAGTTTCGAGTTTCGAGTTCGCGGGTGTGAGCTGGTGATTTTCAATCTCTGCGCGAGGATCGAGCTAACGTCTAAACTCGAAACTTGAAACTCGAAACTAGAAACTTATTTCAAGGGTGTGATGATGCGGCCGACAGGATACAGGTTCATCTGCTGGTCCCAGTACGGCGAACGGCGGTAGAAGAACTCTAGTCTTGCTTGTGGGTCTGCAGCAAAAGCGGGATCGCCGGTAAGCTTCTTCTCATACTCTTCACGCAAGCCGGCATGGTTGGCCAGCATTTCGCGCGCAAGTTTCTCTACCACGTAATCCTCGCCATATTCCTTTTGCTCAAACGTAGCATTGAAGAATCCCCAGTGGGCCAGCGAGTCGGGCGCTGCGGGTTCGAGCAGATTCATCGCAACCTTGGCCGACTTCTGTGCGAGGGGAACGATCACTGAGCCGGCGGGAAAAGTGCGGCTCTCATGAACAACCTCGGTCTCGAAGGACGGCATCAGTCTTCCTTCGAAAGGTCCGCTCGCCCATTTAACATCAACAAAGCGATAACTCTCTATTTCAACTGTCAGCGGCTCTTTGGTTGTTTCAAACTCCAGACCGTGAAGGCGCAACACCTCGATCGCATCTTTCCACTGGACCGGAACAACGTAATAAAGCGGTGGCGCTATCGCTGTCTTCACGCGAAAGTCGTCGTACATCGGTACGGTCAAGTCGAGTGGCTTACTGCCGAAGACAACGCGCTCGGCGCCGGAGACATCGCTCAGCTCCGTGCGATATTCAACCGCTCTCAAATGGTACGGAGTCGCTTTGTCGGTCAACTCAAAATCGATCGGATATCGTCGCGCGGGATCGTAGCTGCGACCGTCCGTCACCGTCTTTTCATCGGCCGCGCGAACTGCGGCCAGCAAGCTCTGCGGATCGCGGGACACCTCGGCCAGAGTGAAGCGCAGAAAGTCGTAGGTGCCGACGACGCGTGGGCGATACGGTTTCAACATATGGGTCTCGATCAAAATGCCCGGCCGATTTCTCAGCGGAGTGTAGCCGGTCGAGAAGCGCGGGCTGCCGTTGAAATCTCGAATGCCCTTCGGCAAATCCCGGTTGTCGATAAACTCCAAATACCACGAGACGACATTTCCCGCAGCCTCTGTGGCCGGGGCCACGCGCTCGTCGATCACCTTTTTCTCCCACGCGAGGACCGAAGGCGCAACGCCCTCGTGATGTTCATGTTGATAGGTGATGTTGTAACGATAATCGGCGCCGTCGGTGACATGGCAATCGATAAACAGATCGGGCGTCCAACGATTCCATAACGACAGCCACGCGCGCGTTTCCGAAGTGTCAGCTTTCATGTAGTCGCGATTGAGATTCTGGTAGATGCTCGTCGTGCGCCAGCCCATCTCAGCCGGTCCATTCTGATTGATGCGGTTGTAAGGACTGACTCGCTCGTGTCCGTCAGTGTTGTAGATCGGAATAAAAAGGACCACCAGGTTTTTGAGTAGACCCGGGCGAGACTTTGTAATCGCGATGTCGCGCAGCAGTGCCAGACCGGCATCCTTGCCGTCAGGCTCGCCGGCGTGAATACAAGCCTGGATTAGAATCACTGCCTTACCGGCGCGTCGGGCAGCTTCAGGCGCGAACGTTCCACCCTCAGTGGCAATCAGCAATGGCAACTCGCGGCCTTCGCCACTATGGCCAAAGCTCTCAAACCTTATTAGCGGCGATGCCTTATCAAGACGCCTGGCGTATTCGATAGTCGCGTCGTAGCTGGGCGTCTCGCGGTATTCGGTTTTCTCGGCGTGCGTGAGCCACTCGACAGGCACCGAAGAATTCTGATTTTGTGACATGGCGATGATAGGGATCGTGATCTGGAAGACTGTTAACAGTACGAAAGAAAAGAACGTGCGGAAAAAATGAGCGCGCCGCATCACAATTCCTTTTGGCACGAACGACACTGCCTGCGTCTACGCGCATTGAGAGTGCCGCAGCCAACACAGCGAATGTACATCGTGCGAGCGAACCAGGCGGTGATGATAGCGCTCAGGCCAAGAATGCCGACCAGCACCACCAGATTCAGCAGCAACGCTTTCAAGCTTTGTATTTCTCCCGCAAGTTCTTTTGATAACTTCGTCCGCGTTCATAACCGCGCCGGAAAGCTTCGTCAGACTCAGCATCACCGGATGACGCTGCGGGATTCTGATCCGTTGACTGCCCACGCGCTTTAAGTGCAGTTTCAAAGCCGCGCCGGTAGCTTGCCTCATCGGTCTTAAAATTCCCGCCGCCTTGCTGATACTCCGCTTCCTCGACATCTCGCAATCCGACCCACCAATTCTCGCGAGCTTCGTCTATGCTTTCCGCGCCGGCACTCACGAGCGCGCTCTGCACTGCGTAAATCGCTGCGTCGTCGTCGACAAAAGCAATCACGACCGACTTCCCTTTTCTCAGCGCGTCTTCATATAGGTACAACTCGTCATGCGGCAAGCCGGACTCGAGTTCTTTCTCGAGTGCTCCACCCGCGGCTATTCCGGCCGCAGTGCCGCCGGCGCCGAGAATCGCAGCACCCAAAATTCCGCCCGCGATTACCGGTCCGACCCCGGGGACCAACAGGCTTGCAGCAGCAGCGCCTAGCGAAGCGCCACCGGCAATTCCCATAGCACCGCCTACAGTTCCTCCCATCGCCTGGCCCATGCCGGGTTGTTCAGTGTCGTCAACCGGCACTGCGTCCTCAATCTGTTCTTCGCTCATGCCCGGAGTCAGCAATGCAATCCGGTCGTTAGGAATACCCAATGAATGAAGTTGCCGAACAGCTTCTTCGGCTTGCGCGCGCAACTGAAAAATTCCCGCAACTGTTTCCATCTCGATCCTCCTCAGCAGTTTTCGCTTTAGTTTTAACCTGTTGCGCGGATGTCAGCAAGCACACGTTGCCGGCGACACAATTCGTTGAGGAAATTAGCAGAGCTATGTTAGAGTCGGATTCAGTAAAAAATTGTCTTTCGAAGTGTAAAGCAGACTCTTAGTTTGCGTTGGTGTCGAAGCTTCCAATCCGAGTGGCAACCAGGCGGCGCAAACTAACAGTTTGCTTTACAGCGGAAAAAGCGGCGGGGACAAACGAACAGCATGTACGACATCGTAGAGAAACACTGGCCCATGTCTGAAGGCGACGGCAAGGCCGCGCGCAAGAAGCGTCCACGAATTCTCGCGATCACTACCGACTGTTGCACCGGTTGCGCGGGATCACCGGCTTGCATTGAATATTGTCCCATCGAAGCGTGCATGTTCTGGGTGCCGGACGAGGACCATCCACCCTTCGGACGCATCGAGGTGGATCCCTATCTCTGCATTGGTTGCCAGAAGTGCATTAGCAAGGGACCGGACGGCGCGTTTCTTGATGGTTGCCCCTGGGACGCGATCGAAATGGTGCCCACCGACGATTGGGAAGCCGTTCACGGAATTGCTCTACCGGATCTTCCGCCTCCTCCACCTACTGCTTAATAAGTCTATTCGGTTGTTAGACCACAGGCGTGGCGAACGTTCGAACCGCGCCGTGATTTCGACCGTCATTTCCCTCTTACTGCGGGCGCGAATCCGAGATTGGGCACTGCTTTACAGGCCGGGGCTACCGTTTCGTACTTGCCTCGCATGAGTGGTCTGGGCTATTTTATTCTTCTCTGAGACCGGATCATCGAGATATTCTAACGTACGTTCAGTTGATAACGCTCTAAGCATCCTGACACCCTACGAGCAAGGAGCGTGCTCATTCACGAACGCACAGGTGCGAAACCAGTCGCGGTAAGGCTCGCATTCCTTCCGCTTCCCAGATTGGTGGTATCAAGGAGTAAAGAGTTAAGGCGCAACCCGACTCCCACAAGCTCCTGTATTATGCCTACCAGTCATGCTTGCTTACATCATCCATAAGCTAGCAAGTTAACACCAGTATAGGCTAAGGCCCTGGAGCCAATTGCATGGGCGCACTCAAGCTGGAAGAGGTACCTCACAGATGAGCATCAAACTCGACCGTGACGACGATGAAGTCGTTTGCGAGCTAAGGCCTTCACAAGCTTCGATCCCCGAGGAGACTTATGAAACCGAACTCGCCAAACTCAAGGAGAACTTGGCCGAAACTCAGGCCCGCTTAGCCGCCTCCGAGCATGAAGCGCGCGAGCTCACTCACAGGTTGACCACCACGGACCAGGCTTTGAGTCGCAAGCGGGCAATGTTGAATTGGATTATTAGTTCTCGCTCCTGGAAGTTGACCTCATCGCTCCGACGACTGAAATTTCTCAGCCAAAAATCCCGAGCCGGCCTGCAAAACTCCAACCAGATTTTGGGCGAACTCGAAAGCCCCGTAGAGGGCAGCGTCGCGCCCGGCTATGTGGAGATCTCGGGTTGGGCCCATTCGACCGCGGCGCCGATTGTTGAAATTGACGCGTTTATCGACGGCATGCCGTTGGGCACTCTATATCACGGCCAACCCAGGCCCGACATCAGCGCCTATCCTTTGCAAGTGCCGATTAACTGCGGCTACCGCGGCAAGCTCTTAATCGATGAATCGTTTGCCGGCAAACAGAAGCTGATTGTGCGTATTGCGGACCGGCGTGGAAATATTAGAGATCATAGTCGAACGCTTTCAATTCAACAGCCGCGCAATGGATTGTGCGTGCCGGTGTTCAGTCAGCAGGGGGAAACCCTGGGCGTCCCCCTGCCTTCCGACGATCTCTCGACCGCCAGAAGATTACAAGCCTCGGTCGGCCGCATATCGTTACAAACCTTCCTCGTCTCCAACACCGTTTTGTATTTCCCGAAATTCGATCATCCGGAAATAAGTATCATCCTGGTGCTCCATAACCGGGCCGAGCTCACGCTGCAATGCCTTTTCTCAATCTTGCAAAGCTACGCCCGTCCCTTTGAATTAATCATCGTGGACAACGCGTCGAGCGATGAAACGGAGTGCTTACTCAAGCGAGTGGATGGTGTTCGCCTAATTCAAAACAAGCAAAATCTCCATTACCTGCTCGCTTGTAACCAGGCAAGCGAGGAAGCCAAAGGCGATTACTTGTTGCTGCTGAACAATGATGCGCAGCTCCAGTCGCACAGTATCGTTTCCGCTCTCTCAACCTTCGAATCTTCGGAAGACATCGGCGCCGTGGGCGGAAAGATCATTCTTCCCGACG
>DASYMB010000223.1:0-2504 GCA_036009285.1 Pyrinomonadaceae bacterium
AAACTAAGATCCGTGTCTTCAGTTAACGTGTCGTGCTGCCAACCGCCGCTCAGTGCTATCGCGCGGCGCCGCCAAATTCCCGCAGTACCGTTAAAGTTGAAAAATCCGCCAGTGCGATTGCGCGTGGTCTGTTCGACGACGAAGTGGCCATCGAGCATGATGGTTTGCAAGCGCGTCAGCAAATTGTAATTGCCGTTGATGTGCGACCAGCGCATTTGCGCGCAGCCGACCATCGGATCGGTAAAGTAGTCGACCAGCTTGCGCAGACAATCGGGCTTGGGAACAAAGTCGGCGTCGAAGATGGCGAGCAGTTCGCCCTTCGCGGTCTTCATTCCGTTCTCGAGCGCGCCCGCCTTGAAACCCGTGCGATCCGCGCGATGAACATATTCAATATCAAAACCCAGCGCGCGGTATTTTTCGACGGTCTGCTCGGCCAGCTTCACGGTCTCGTCAGTTGAGTCGTCCAACACCTGAATCTGCAGCTTCTCGCGCGGATACTCGACCTCGATAATAGCCTTCACCAACCGTTCGACGACGTACATCTCGTTGAAGAGTGGAAGCTGAACGGTGATCGTCGGCAGATCCTCTTCGCTGTAGCAGCCCTGCGGCTGCGGCACAAATTTGCGATAACGCCAGAAGTCGACCACTTGCCTGATTCGATAACCGCCATATACCGCGAGCATACCCAGAATCGCAAAATAGAGAATCAGGATCGTCCAATCGAAGGCGTCGAGTTGGTAAAGCGGACTGATGTTCCCCCAGGTCTTATTCGTGAAATCGTGGAAGTAGCGCACGAAGAGTTCATTCGGCGTTGGTCCAAAGGGTGGTTGCGTGTCCTGGAAAAACATGGCGGTCTACTTCTGAACTCTACCTTTGTAATGGATTCTGAGGGAAGGTTGAAAACAGTAGCCCTCTTTCAATCTTAAGCGCCGTTCCGGATTTCCGGACGGCGCGCGCGAGATTTTAACCTGAAGTAGGTGTTAACACGAAACAGACACTCTATTTGGAGTGCGCTTACCTGTCACCGCTTTGGTCGGCTGCGACCTGACGCAGCCTTGGTAGACTTAATTCTCTGCCCGAAGCGACCTCAAGCCGCCGGGGGCAAAAGCGGTGACAGGTCACCGCACTCCAAATCAGATGCGGCGATGTGGCGCGCTATAGTCGCTGGGCGCAGTTGCAGCCTTCGTTGAAAATGTCGATGATGAAATTCCGGTAGCCGGGACGGAAGTTAAGCGTTTGTCTTTTTGTCCCCAATCGCGAAGGCTAAGATCCATCAACCCCGGCAGCACGTAAAAAACAGAAACTGAGCCGAGGAGTGCGCCCGTGATGAAACGCGAGGAGTGCGTGTTTTCCCAAATTCCCAGAGAGCCGACCGCGAAATCAACAGCCAGCGGGGCCGCGGCAAGGAAGAGCCACTTTCGCGCCGGCGCTTCTGTTCGCTTCAACGAACGAACCAAAGGATAAGAAACTGTGGCAACCGCAAACCCCAGATAAAGCCCGGTGCACCGCGCGCAGACAGCGAACTGATGCCCGGCAATAAAAAACGAGCGCTCCGGAATTTGATGACAGACATGGCTAAACGCACCGTAGATCGCGAGACTCCAGAAGGCGTGTCCAGCGTTAAGAGCGAGGGGAGCACCGATAATTAGCGACACCAGGGCAACCGATCCGGCTGCCGAGATAAACCACATCGCAAGCGGTCGGCGAAGCGGAACGCTCTGTGAATTGTATTTGTCGGGTGAAGCGTACATCTTGTTTAGTTCTGAGTTCTGAGTTCTGAGTTTCGGAGTTTCGGAGTTCGGCAATCCGCAATCAGCAATCAGCAAACCGAAATCTAAAATCGGATCACCGTATCCGGCCCACCTTCAATGTGAATCGTATCGACAAACCGTATGTGTCGCGACTCGCTGGTCATCACCACCGAATGTGTCCGGTTACCCGCGCCGAAGAAGCGAACCCCCTTCAGCAACGCGCCATCGGTAACTCCGGTGGCCGCAAAAATTATCTTGCGCCCGGGCGCGAGATCGTTGGTATCGTAAATCTTGTTCGGATCGGTTATGCCCATCGATTGCATCCGCTCCAGCACCTGCTCCTTGGGCGGTACTTTGTCTCGGTCAACGCCGAGTAGTTCAGGATCGAAAACCAAGCGCGCTTGTATCTCGCCATTGAGGCATTTCATCGCGGCCGCCGTGATAACTCCCTCGGGTGCGCCGCCAATGCCCACCAGCGCGTGAATGTTCGTGCCGGCAACTGCCGCGGATATGCCCGCGGAAAGATCGCCATCGCCAATCAAACGTATGCGCGCGCCGGCTTCGCGTACATCGGCGATCAGTTTTTGGTGGCGACTTCGATCGAGCACGATAACGGTCAGGTCTTCAACATCACGGCCCAGCCGCCGCGCAATATTTTTGAGATTGTCTTTAACCGGCGCGTCGAGATCTACCACGCCACGCGACGAGGGACCGACTACGATCTTGTCCATGTAAAGATCCGGCGCATTCAGC
>DASYMB010000224.1:0-5301 GCA_036009285.1 Pyrinomonadaceae bacterium
TCGCTGGTAGGTTTGTTCTCAGTCGTAAAATCTTTGTTGAGCTTGATGTTTGAGTTGAACGCCTTGTGGCCGGTGTCGACACCAGAGTCGAGCACTGCGATTCCAATACCGGCGCCGTTGAGAGTCGAAGTGTTAATGAGGCCGAGAAGGGAAGCTTGGGTACGCACGAGGTCCGTGCCGGTAGTTGCAGTAACGTGACCAAAAGATTCAAGCGTCACATCGGGCGAGATGTAGTTAGTCAAACCGCTTGCGGCCAGCTCTTCAACGGCTGCGACCGGTATCTGCACTTTTAACGCACCCAGTTGCGGCATGCGCCCGCTGATGAGAACGCCGTGGCGCGCGAGCAGAGTTTTCAACTGATTGCTGCGCACACTATCAACCTGAAGGATCGCGGTGACGCGTCCGTCAGAAGAGGCTGACTGCATAAGCTCGCGCATGTCTGGAGAGATTTTGTCTCCTTCAAAAGGTTGCGAGAGTTTTGCGGCTGTCTGCACGCCGGCGCTATTCGCGGTTGATGCGGTCGTGGCGGTCTCGCCGATTACTACCGTTTCAAATAGCCCGGCGAGATTCTCGTCGGCTGCAATGTATTCGCTGTAAGCTGCGGGCGACGCGGCGCCAATCACTCGCAAACCGCTGTTTCTCAGCGCGGCCTGAAGCGTCGACGAGGCAATAGAGGTAGCGCGCTTACCAGCAAACTCCTGCAACTCATCGATGAAAAGAACGATCCTGCCATTGGACTTCGCGGTTTCAGCCACAATGGCCTGGACACGAGTCTCAAACTCCTGGCTCGTCTTCGCGCCATCGGCTATCGCATCGAGGCTCAAGCTGAATATCTGTTTGTTTCGCAGGGCCAACGGCACGTCGCCGGCGGCAATCCTGAGCGCCAAGCCGCGGGCGATGGCGGAACGATCGAGACTTGATTCACCTACAAGGACCGGTGCGACGTTGGAGTTCGCGAGAGTTTCGATCGTGCGCGCAATCTCGGCGTCGTAGCCTTTGACCGTCTGAATTTTTCCCAGGCGCGCGAGCTTCGTCAGGTTAATGCCAAAGCGCTGCAGGCTGGGATAACTCGCGGCAAAACTCGTGGTTGCGTTAGCTGCTGCGTCTCGTTTTGCCGGTTTGAAGGAAGCACGTGCTCGACCGGTCAGCAAAATGCCGGCGCACATACAAGCAATCAGGGAAATGGTTATGAGTTTACTGATTGCCGGGGGCTGGTTTCTTGACGTCATCTTGATCTCCTTGAATCCCTTAGTTCACTTCTTAGGTTGCGACTATCGATCGACCGTGTTGCGACGGCCGGATATAGCTGGGCCGCGACCTCTAGTGCGAACTGCGTGCCGAAAAGGCGCTTACTGCTTTTGTAGGGTTTACTTCGAATATCTATCATGCTGGTTGAGAAGGGCTTGGGGAGCCGAACGATTTGACCGGTCAGTCTGCGAAGGGCAAATCCTTTTGACTGGATTACTATTCGCCACGAGCTTCTAACGGGTTTGCATCAAGGTGATCATTTTTAGTCCGCTGCGGACTGAGAGAATGACCTTTGTGCAGAGGCCAAAGGAACATCTGGAGAATCGAGGTGGGGCTCTGTTGAACGACGTCCGTGAGTCAACTAGAATCGGGTCCGTCCAAATCGCTCCTGGCTACCAATGTCAAACCCCGAAGTCACAGCATCGACGCCCAGCGCACAATCGCCGGAAGAGTCTGCTCTCGTTCAGATCAAGCCGCTGAGCAAAGCGGCGGGCGGTATCCCCGCAATCATTGCTACAGCCAAAACTGCCTGGGAGGAAATGGGTGTTGTGCGGGGCGTGCGTACGCTGCTCAAGTTAAATCAGAAGAGTGGATTCGATTGCCCTGGGTGTGCCTGGCCGGAACCCGATGGCGAACGTTCGCACGCCGAGTTTTGCGAAAACGGCGCCAAGCACGTCGCTGACGAAGCCACCATCAAACGCGTCACCCCGGAGTTTTTTCGGCAGTCGAGTGTCGCTGACCTCGCCGCGAAATCCGATCACTGGCTCGGCAAACAGGGACGCATCACCGAGCCTTTGGTGCTGCGTCGCGGCGCGACCAACTATGAAGCGTTAAGTTGGGACGAAGCCTTCGCGCTGATTGCGGGCGAGTTGAATTCACTGGCCCACCCGGACGAAGCAATCTTCTACACTTCCGGACGGACGAGTAACGAAGCCGCGTTTCTTTATCAACTTTTTGTCAGACAGTTTGGCACCAACAATCTTCCTGACTGCTCAAACATGTGCCATGAATCGAGCGGCTCGGCGTTGGGCGAAACCATTGGCGCCGGGAAGGGAACGGTGACGCTCGAAGACTTCGACCTGGCCCAGGCAATTTTCGTCATTGGACAGAATCCGGGAACTAATCATCCGCGAATGCTCACCGCGCTGCAGCAGGCGAAACAGAACGGCTGCAAGCTGGTGCACATCAATCCGCTTCCGGAAGTGGGCATGACCCGGTTCAAACATCCACAGGATGTTTTGGGTTTGGTCGGCGGCGGAACAATGCTGGCCGATTTGTTTCTCCAGGTCAGGATCAATGGCGACGTGGCCTTGCTCCAGGGAATTAGTAAGGCGGTGTTCGAACAAGAAGAGAAGCGTCCGGGAAAGGTGCTGGACCACGAATTCATTGATCGGCACACCACCGGGTTTGATGAGTTCGCCGCCGCGATAAGGAGCGCTTCGTGGGATGAGATCACCCGGCAGTCTGGCATTGCGCGGACGCAAGTCGAAGAGGCGGCTGGAATCTTTATTGAATCCGAGCGCACGATTTTTTGTTGGGCCATGGGGCTTACGCAACATAAGAATGCCGTGGCTAACATTCAGGAGATCGTCAACCTGATGTTAATGCGGGGCCAGATTGGAAAATCCGGCGCTGGTCTTTGTCCGGTCCGTGGTCATAGTAATGTTCAGGGCGACCGGACGATGGGGATTTGGGAACGACCGACTGACGCATTCCTTCAGAACCTTGCGGTCGAATTCAACTTTGAGCCGCCGCGCCGCCACGGTTACGACACGGTGAACGCAATCGCGGCGATGCATGAGAAGAAGGCTCGCGTTTTCTTCGCGCTCGGTGGCAACTTTCTTTCAGCCACTCCCGACACGGAGTTTACAGCCGCGGCTCTGCGCCGTTGTAGTTTGACCGTGCAGGTTTCCACGAAACTCAATCGCGGGCATTTGGTGACCGGAGAGCAGGCTTTAATTCTGCCGTGCCTGGGACGCACGGAGATTGATTTGCAATCGTCCGGAGCGCAATTCGTGACCACCGAGAATTCGATGGCCGTAGTCCAGGCGTCGCGTGGTTCGCTGCAGCCGGCATCGGATCAACTGTTGAGTGAGCCGGCAATCGTGGCGCGCCTGGCGAAGTCCACGCTGGGAGCGCGATCTAGTATTAACTGGTTGGAGTTGACGGCCGATTACGATTTGATCAGGGATCATATTGCGCGAGTCGTGGCCGGCTTTGAGAACTACAACGCGCGCGTGCGACGCCCGGGTGGCTTTCACCTCCCCAGTTTTCCCCGCGAGCGCATTTTCAAAACGCCGAGCGGTCGAGCAGTTTTTACCGTTCATTCCTTGCCGAGACATGAACTTAAGCCAGACCAGTATTTGATGATGACCATCCGCAGCCACGATCAATTCAACACATCAATCTATGGGCTGGACGATCGTTATCGCGGTATTTACAACGGGAGGCGAGTTGTTTTTCTCAATCGTGACGATATCAGCGCGGCAGGCTTGAATGAAGGGGAGCGGGTAGACTTGATCAGCCATTTCGAAGGCGAAGAGCGGATCGCGCGCCGCTTCGTGGTCGTGCCCTACAGCATCCCGCGCCGTTGCGCAGCCACTTATTTTCCGGAAACGAACGTGCTCGTGCCCTTGCGAAACGTCGCCGAGAAGAGCAACACGCCGGTTTCGAAATCGGTGGTGATTAGCATTCGGCCTTCCCGGAATATGTCGGTGGGCAGAAGGTAGCCCTTCCAGGCTGCTATTAAGCACTTCGTCCATTAGCGGCTGAGAATGGCTGATCCGGATGTTCCTATGACTTTTCAATTCACCAAGCCAGAAAGTGCTTCGAAGGCTGAATTGTATTCGAGTCTTGCAGCGCAGCTTCGCAGCCTGCTTGAGGGCGAGCGAGACTTCATCGCCAATGCCGCAAACTTCGCATCGCTGCTATATCATTCCTTGCCTGACTTGAATTGGGCGGGGTTCTATTTACAAAAAGACGGCGAGCTTGTGCTCGGTCCGTTTCAGGGAAAGCCGGCCTGCATTCGCATCGCGATCGGTAAAGGAGTTTGCGGGACGGCGGCCGAGCAACGACAGACCATTATGGTTGATAACGTTCACGACTTTCCGGGTCACATCGCCTGCGACAGTGCGTCAAATTCCGAGATCGTAGTTCCATTGACGAAACACGAGCAGTTGATTGGGGTGCTCGATCTCGATAGTCCGTCGTTGGCGCGGTTTGATGACGAGGACGCGCGCGGGTTGAATAACCTGGTTGATATATTTATTTCAATGTCCGATAACTTTAGCCAGTAGTTTGAAGTGCGGTGACCTGTCACCGCTTTGGCCTTCGTCGGCTTGACGCCGCTGTTTACCCGAATTGAGCAAGCCGTGGCCACGACAGGTCGCGACCGACCAAAGCGCTGATTGGTCAGCGCACTCCAAAGTGTTACCGTTGTACTGAAAGAAAAATCATGATCACAATTCGCAAAGCAGAAGAGCGCGGCCACTTTGATTTTGGCTGGCTCAACACCTATCACAGTTTTTCTTTTGGTGAGTATTACGATCCAAAGCACACCCAATTTCGCACCCTGCGCGTGATCAATGAAGATTTCGTGGCGCCCGGCCGCGGTTTCCCCAGACACGGACATCGCGATATGGAAATCGTCACCTATATTTTGGAGGGCGCGCTGGAACATCGCGACAGCATGGGCACCGGCTCGATTATTCGACGCGGCGATGCGCAACGCATGAGCGCCGGCACGGGGGTGACCCATAGTGAGGCAAACCCTTCCGCGGACGCGCCAGTGCATCTGCTGCAGATCTGGATCTTGCCGGGCGAGCAGGGCAGGCCGCCGGAATACGAAGAGAAGAAGTTTTCAGATGACGAGAAACGCAATAAGCTGCGGCTAATAGTTTCGCCCGAGGGAGAAGACGGCTCGGTGAGAATTCATCAGGACGCGAAAATCTATGCATCGCTCCTGGATGAAGGGCGAGAATTGGACCACACTTTGGAAACAGGACGCAGCGCCTGGCTTCAGGTTGCCGCCGGCTCGGTGACTTTGAATGACGT
>DASYMB010000225.1:0-3757 GCA_036009285.1 Pyrinomonadaceae bacterium
ACTTGAAACTCTGTTCTCTATTTATCATTACGATAAACCTCGCCGCCCTTCATTACAAAGCGCACGCGCCGCAAAGCCGAAATGACTTGCGTCGGATCGCCCTCGACGGCGATTAGATCGGCGAAGAGTCCCGACTTCACCTGGCCAATCCTATCTTCCAGGTGCAACACACGAGCATCGACGGAGGTTGCCGAACGTATCGCGTCGATGAGCGGCATCCCCCAGCTCACCATGGTTTCAATCTCTCGCGCGTTGTCACCATGAGGGAAAACGCCGACATCGCTGCCGCTCGCAATGGTCACGCCGGCATCGAGCGCTTCCCTGAACACAAGCTGCTTGCGTTCGGCATTCGCACCGGCGACTGACAACGTGGGACAGAGCGCGACGCCACGCTCTTTCATCATTCGAAACAGTTCCGGGGTGCCGCCGTCGCCGTGCTCGATTGTCTCGATGCCCGCGAGAATTGCGCGTCGCATTCCTTCCGCGCTGGTTGCATGCGCCGACACTGGAATGCCCGCGCTTTTCGCGACCTCCACCGCCAGCTTCAGCTCTTCCAACGTAAACGTGGCGTGTGCCGCGCCGCCTGCACCCCAGCGGTAATCAGCGTAGACCTTGATCCAGTCTGCGCCTTTGCCGATTTGTTCACGCACCACGCGCGTAAGCCCGTCGATGCCGTCAGCTTCCTCGGCGCCCTGCGGCACAGTCCATTCCGAAGCGTAACCCTTTGGACCATAACTTCCGGTAGCCACAATTGCTCGCGTCGCCACCACCATTCGCGGCCCGGGAATAATTCCCTGTTGCACTGCCTGCTTTAGTCCAACGTCTGCGTAGCCCGCGCCTTCAGTGCCGAGATCGCGGATCGTTGTAAACCCTGCCTGCAAGGTGTTGCGCAAATGATTAGTCGCACGTGCCACCCGCAGACTTAAAGCTTCGCGCGCTACTTGATCGTTCCAAACGGTTTCGCTGTAAGGATGGAGCAAGACGTGGGAATGCGCATCGATGAGTCCGGGCATCAGAGTCAATCCCGGCAAATCGATTACCTTCGCGTCCACCGGCGCCTTGACTTCGCTGGCTCGACCCACGGCTTCGATCTTTTCGCCGCGCACCAGCACCACCCAACCATCATGTAACCGCGTCGACTCGCCGTCGAAGATGTGCGCGGGTTTAAGTAAGTAAACTGTATCCGGCGGCTTTGGAGCGATCGTTTGAGTTTGAGCCGTGGGGTTTGTTGCGAAAGGGAAACTGACGATGACGAGCAGTGTGACAAAAACAAGTGCGCAACGCATTTCGATTACCTTTCCCCGTTCCCGGAGGGTGCAAATGTTGCCTTCCAAGCAGAAGTCCGACCGTAAGGAAGGGCTTTGACACAACCTTGGGGCCTTCCTAACAGTTGAGAAGACGTAGCCCTTCCTAACGGTCGGGCTTCTGCTTGGACCAGTATTCAATTCTGTCAGAAGTCTTTCCGCTTGAGCCACTCGCGCACAACTTCAGCCTGGCCACGTTTGTTTGCATCAACTTCGTAGTTTAACTGCCGCATCTCCTCGGTCGAAATTGCACGGGCCAGTTTAGACAGCACCTCATTCAAAGCCGGCACGCGCTCGAGCGAGTCCGGGCGCACGAGATAGACCGCCTCATACGGCGGAAAGTAATGGCGATCGTCTTCGAGTTGAAAAAGATCGAGCGCCGCGATTCTTCCTTCGGTTGAATTGCCGGCGATGAGATCGACTTTGCCGGAAGCAAGCGCGATGTAAGTCAGGGAAAGATCCATCTCGCGCGGCTGGTCCCGGAATCTCAGCTCGTAAGCTTTGACAAAACCCGGATAACCATCGGCGCGCGACATGAAGTCCTGCCCAAATCCGGCGCGCCACGTGCGGGCCTGGGGCACAGCGTCAGAAATCGTTTTCAAATTCAGTCGTCGCGCGTCTGCGCCACGAACGAGAATGGCAAACGTGTTATCGAAACCCAGCGGCTCGCTTACCGCGAGGCTAAATTTTTCCGCATACTCTTGCTTGACTTGATCGTAAACCGCACGTGGGTCAGTTATAGGTGGATGCTTCAGTATCGCTGTATACGACGTGCCGGTGTATTCAGGATAGAGATCGATTTCTTTAGCCAGCAGCGCATCGTGCGGCAAGTTTCCGCCCAACTCAAACTTGCGCTCAACCGCAACCCCGCGCGCTTCGAGCATCTGCGCGACGATCTCGCCGAGGATCGCCGACTCCGTGAAATCTTTTGAACCAACCACTACCCGAGCATTATTTGTCGAAGTAGGTTGCGACCGCGAACTGCGCCAACCTGAATAGATGACGGCCGTAACTATCACTGCGGCGGCGACTAGCGCGAAGACTCTAAGCGCTGGGGCTCTATTTGTTTTTCGTCGACGCACTAACGAGAAGCGTTTCTCAAGTAGTCCCAATCCGAAGTCTGCGGTCAAAGCCAGCAGAGCCGCGGGTACTGCGCCGGCGAGTAGTAAGTTGTTATCAAATTGCCGGATGCCTCGAAAAATAAAAACGCCCAGACCGCCCGCTCCAACCGCGGCCGCAATCGTAGTAACTCCGATAGCGATCACAAGCGCCACTCTAACCCCGGTAACGATCACGCTCATCGCCAACGGTAATTCGACTTGCCAAAGAACCTGGCGGCCGGTCATGCCCATCGCCACGGCTGCTTCGCGCACATTCGCATCAACTCCCAAAATTCCGGTAACCGTGTTGCGAATAATCGGCAGCAGCGAATAAAGCACGAGGGCCACGATGGCGGTGCGAGTGCCGATGCCCCCTACGTATTTGAGCGGAATAAGAAAACCAAACAAGGCCAGGCTGGGAATTGTTTGCATCACGTTGGCGATGCCGAGAATCGGACTGCGCAGAGATTTTTTTCGGGTCAGCAGTATGCCGGTGGGAATGCCGATCGCTACCGCGATCAAGGTCGAAATAAATACCAGCCACAAGTGCTCGCGCAAGTGCTGTAACAGCTCCGACCAGTTTTGCTGGAGGAAATGCAGAAAGCTCATGGTCTGCCCTCCACTGGAGCGGCGTTAGCGGGAGCGAGTGTGAGGGTTTCTATGTAAGCGAGTGCCTTTTCGTTTTTCGACTTGAGAAAGTTTTCAGGCTTCTCCAGCAGCAGCAGTTTCCCTTTGTCCATTAGCCCGATGCGAGAGCCGAGCAGCAACGCCTCGCGCACGTCGTGAGTAACGAACACCGCAGTCTTCTTAAGACGCCGGCTGATCTCGCTGAACTGTCGCTGCAAGCTCGCGCGCGTTAAGGGGTCGAGCGCGCCGAATGGCTCATCTAACAAAAGCAGCGGCGGCTCGGCAGCAAGCGCGCGCGCGACGCCGACACGTTGTCGCTGGCCTCCTGAGAGCTCGCCGGGATAACGCTCGGCAAACTCGTCCGGCTCCAGACCAACGATCGCAAGCAGTTCGTTAACTCGATTTTTGATCCTGCTTTCGTCCCAACGTTCGAGCGCCGGGACCAGCCCGACGTTGCGCGCGACGGTGAAGTGTGGGAAGAGGCCGCCTTCCTGAATCACGTAACCGGTGCGCCGCCGCAGACGAATCGGGTCCCACTCGGTGGTTGATCTATTCTCAACCATTACCTGACCAGACGTTGGCACCAGCAGGCGGTTGATTAATTTGAGCGTGGTCGTCTTGCCGCAGCCCGACTCGCCGAGCAGCACAAGCGTTTCACCCGGCTGAACTGAAAAAGTGAGATGGGAAATTATCGGAGCAGAAGAGGCGGCGTGGGAGAAACTTACA
>DASYMB010000226.1:0-1843 GCA_036009285.1 Pyrinomonadaceae bacterium
CTTTTCGATGTAGCCGTTGATTGTCTTAAACGCTTTCTCATTAATGACCGCGCTCATGTTTGTTGCTGTATCATTCGGATCGCCCAGCTTGATCTTCTCCGTGCGTTCCGCGATCTTGTCCAACATCTGATCGTAGACGCGAGCATCGATGATTGCGCGCGAACACGCGGAACATTTTTGTCCCTGAAAACCAAAAGCTGACTGCACTACTCCCGTGGCCGCCTCGTCGAGGTTCGCATCATCAGCAACGATAATCGCGTCCTTGCCTCCCATCTCCGCAACCACGCGCTTGATCCAGATTTGCCCATCATGGACCTTCGCCGCGCGCTCGTTGATTCGTAGTCCAATTTCCTTTGAACCGGTGAACGCGATGAAACGCGTCTTCGGATGGTCCACTACCACGTCGCCAACTTCCGCTCCCGATCCGGTCATGAAATTAACCACGCCTGCCGGCAGACCGGCTTCCTCGAGAATCTCAAAAAACTTGTAAGCAATTGTCGGCGCGTCAGACGAAGGCTTGAGAACGACAGTGTTGCCGGTCACCACCGCGGCAGTGGTCATACCGGCCATGATTGCTAGCGGAAAGTTCCAGGGCGGTATCACCGCGACCACGCCAAGCGGAATGTAGTCCAGATGATTTTCTTCCCCGGTCATTTTCACGAGCGGCTGATCGCCGGCGTATCGCAACATCTCGCGTCCATAAAACTCGAGGAAATCAATCGCCTCAGCCGTGTCGCCGTCAGCCTCGGCCCACGGCTTCGCCACCTCATGAATCATCCAGGCCGACAGTTCGTGTTTTCGCTCTCGCACGATTGCAGCCACGCGAAACAAAAAGTCGGCGCGCTCCTGCGCGCTCGTGTTCTTCCAGGTTTGAAAGGTGTCGTGCGCCGACTCGACCGCCTTGTTTGCCAGATCCTTTGTCGCCTTTTGAAAACGACCAACCAGTTGCGTGCGATTAGCGGGATTGAAGCTATCGAGTTTGGCGTCGGTAGTGATGCGCTCACCGCCAATAACCAGCGGATACTCGCGGCCCAGCTCACCTTGCACCTGCTTGAGCGCGGCGCGCATTGCGTTGGCATTCTCTTCGTTGCTGAAATCCGTAAACGGTTCGTTGCGAAATTCGGTTGGCATTTCTCACTCCAATTAAAGTTTTTCTAAATACTATCACGGAGCAAAAGACAGGAGCAGTCGGCAGACGGCAGTCGACACTAAAGAGAAGCATTAAGCAAAAAGAGCACCGAGATCGACTCCGGTGCCCACTGTCGTGCCGACTGCTCCTGTCTCCTGCTCCTGTCAACAGGCCTTACGACCACTTTCCCGCTTTCTGCAGTTTCTTGATCTTGCGCTTGACGAGTTCACGTTTCAGCGCGCTCATCTTATCGAGGAACACGATGCCATCGCAGTGATCGGTTTCGTGAAGCATGCAGCGAGCGGTAAGTTCTGTCTCATCCAGTTCGAACTCGTTGCCGTTGATGTCATGCGCGCGAACGACCGCTCGCAAGCTGCGCTCAACGGGAGTGAAAATCCCGGGGAACGAAAGACAACCCTCCTCGCCGTTCTGTTCACCTTCGACGTGTATCACTTCGGGATTAACCATTACAATACGTTGTTCAGGATCCTTGCCGGCTGAGCAGTCCATCACGAACAATCGCTTCGCCACACCGACTTGCACCGCGGCCAGACCAACGCCCGGCGCTGAGTACATGGTTTCAAACATATCGCTAACAAGCTGCTTCAATCGGTCGCCAAAATCCGTTACCGGATCGCCGGGCGAATCGAGTATCGGATTCGGCCAGGTTACGATTTCCATTAACGCCATTGTCTAAATTCCAACCCCGCTGAG
>DASYMB010000227.1:0-6225 GCA_036009285.1 Pyrinomonadaceae bacterium
GTGGCGCGGCGACTCCCCAGGGCACTATTACCTTCCCCAGCGGCGCGCCGAATACAATCGGCATCGCCTTTGACGCCACGGGTCGAATGCTTGTCCAGACTGTGTCCGCCTCTGGAGGACAGTTCTGGTCTGTGAGCGGAACAACGGCGACCCTCATCAGCGCGCTTAGCGGCGGCACGGCGGCGACGGGCGACATGGCCGGAGCGAACGTCCCTCCACCTAGTCTTTCCATCACCAAAACGGACGGCCTCTCGACTGTCTATCGCGGCGGTCCTGTCGGTTACACCATCGTCGTCACGAATAACGGCACCTACGCGGTCACCGGCACCGTAGTTGATAATATTCCTGGTACTGTAACCGGTATGACCTGGACCTGCGCTGCCACGTTGCCATCGTTCTGTGGCGCTGCCAGCGGCTCCGGCAACCTCAACACCTTTGTCACTCTCGCGGCAGGTGCTTCTGCGACCTACACTCTTACCAACGGCACACTATCCGCAGGGGCAAGCGGCACGCTCGCAAATACCGCCACCATCGCCCCGCCAAGTTTTCTTACTGATTCGAACCCGGCGAACAACACTGCAACCGACACCGATACCATTAACCTCAACGCCAACCTGGCCATTACAAAGACAGATGGTCTGGCCACTATCAACCCGGGCAGCGCAGTCACCTACACCATCATCGTGAGTAACGCCGGGCCCGATGCCTCCAACGGATCTATCGTTACCGATACCGTTCCCGCAACGATCACGGGCGTTACCTGGACGTGCGGAGCGGTAACGGGCGGCGCAACCTGCGGCGCTGCGAGTGGCAGCGGAAACTCGATCAGTACGACTGCAAACTTGCCCTCAGGATCGTCTGTAACCTACGCCGTTTCCGGAACGCTTTCGCCGACAGCAACCGGCACACTTTCCAACACGGCTACAGTGCTAACTCCCGCCAGCGGAGTCTCCGATCCAAACGATCTGGCGCGCACCGGCGCGGGAAACAATAGTGCCACCGAAGCGACGCCGATAAATCCTATTCCGATTATCAACCTGGTAAAAAGTGTAAGCCCCAGCGGCAATCAGTCGCCGGGAACCGATCTCGTATACACGATAAATTTCAGCAACACGGGCAGCGTGGCCGCGCGCAATCTCGTAATCAGAGATCCCATTCCGGCGAGCACGGATTTCAAAGTCGGTTCTGTGACCAGCGCTCTCGGCACAACCGGACTGACAGTCGCGCTGGCGTATTCAAACAACGGTGGCACGACTTACGTGTACACGCCCGTCAGCGGCGCCGGTGGAGCGCCGGCAGGCTATGATCGACTGGTCACAAATGTAAGGTGGACCTTCACCGGGAATCTAAGCCAGACCGTTCCCAACAACGCCGGTAGCGTTGGCTTCACTGTGCGGATACGCTAGGCATTTCAGTTTAGTCAGAACCACCTGCGGTAACGGGTGGGCCGTTTGATCTGACTAAGCACAACCACGACTGACAGGGCCCACCCGCTACCGCAGGTGGTTCTGACAGGTTCAACGCAGAGACTGCCGACTACTGCGGCTTAACAAAAGTTTCCAGCTTCAAGTCGTAACCATCAGTCATCACCGTGATCGTTCCCCTGTTTCCGGTCGTCAACACTTGCGCGCCCGCAATTTTCCATCGTTCAACTACATCCGGGCTGGGATGTCCAAAAATCGAAGTTTGGCCGACGGAGATCACTGCGAAGCGCGGCTGGGTGGCAGCGATAAGCGGTGCGATAGAAGAAGTCTTGCTGCCGTGATGCGCGACCTTGACGACATCAACGCGCAGATTTTCATTGGCCCGCAACAGGCGCTCCTCACCGGACATTTCAATGTCGCCCGTCAGAAGCATTGCGCGACGTCCGAACTGCAAACGAAGCACGATTGAATCGTTGTTGCGAGAAGGAGCGTTTGGATTCGCGAGCGGCAACGGCGACAACACAGTCGCAGTCACGTCTCCAAACCGCAACACATCCCCCGCGCCGATTATTCGAAGGGGAATCTGCTGTTTGATTAGGGTGTCTGAAAACCTGGCGTATTCCGGATCCTGCTCCGGAGTTCGCGCCACCAGAGCGGCCCGCACTTGGAAGTTTCGAGCCACGTCATTCAGCCCATCGATGTGATCAGCGTCCGCGTGTGTCGCCAGAATGTAGTCGACGTGGTCCAGGCCGCGCCACCAGAGATATTCCGAAACTACTGCTTCACCAACACTCCGCGTTTCGCGGTCGAAGGTTTCCTCTCCGTCCGCCTCCGCGGTGATGCGATTTTGTTGGAATGGACCGGGCCGGCCACCGCCATCGATTAGAAGCGTGGTGTTGTCGGGAAAAGTAATCAGCGCGGAATCGCCCTGGCCCACGTCAAGGAAATCGATGCGAAGTTTTCCGTGGGGTCGGCCGGCGCTGAACGGATGGATGACGACGAAGGCTATCGCGAATAGCTGGGCCGCCACTGCCAGCCGCACAATTCTGCGTAGGACAGACTTTCCAGTCTGTCCCGGACAGGCAGGAATGCCTGTCCTACGCTGGGTTGCCACTCCCGAAAGTTGCAGAGGCCGCCATCGCATAAGCGCAACCGCCAATGTCCCGAGCGGCAGATAATACAAGCCATAAATCACAGCCGCCCAGCCGGCGTATTCAGGTAGACGAATGGAAGCCACACCAACCCTCGCAAACGGATCGACGCTGTGGACCATCGTCCAATTCAAACCATTCGTTAAGCCGATCAAAGGCGCAGCGAGCGCCGTGCTGAACTGGGCGATCAGCAACGCGCCCGCGCCAAGGATCGCAACGCCTGCCATCATCAAGCTCACGCCGATGTTCAGCAGGAATGAGGCGAAGGAAAGTCGATGAAAATAAACTACCAGGAAAGGAAGCAGCGCCACCTGCACTCCTGCAGAAACTACGAGCGCTCCAAACACATATCGCAACGGACGCTGAAGATGAATCCGTTCCAGTTTGCCGGCCAGTGGTAGTTTGAAGAGGTTATAGCTGTAGTTTGTGCGTTCGAGTTCACGTTGAGCGTCGCGCTCACTCCAGAAGAGGCTCTCGCAAAGACTGCGCAGCCACGTCGCGCATGACGGCGGATAAGGCGTTTCGCGCGTCGGCCGCCATGAACCAATCTCCGACATTTTTTGAAGCAACGGCCAGGCAAATATTACGATAGCCAACACCGAAACGAATGTTAATTGAAACGAAGGATCAAACAGATCAGTGGGACGCCAGACGAGCAATACGAGCGATGCGCCGCCGAGAGCGTTCAGCGAAGCCGCGCGCCGCGATACCAGCGGCGCCAACAGCACGACGGTAAACATCAACGCTGCTCGCACGACTGACGACTCGGCGCCGACAGCAAGAGAGTAGGCCCACAGCATCGCGGCTGACAGCAGGAATTGCAGCGCGCGTTTCTTCGTAAAGCGACGCGCGATCAGAAAAACCAGCCCGCCCAGAAAAGTAATATGCAATCCGCTGATGACGAGCACATGAAAAGTTCCGCCTTCGCGAAACCTTTCCGAAGTGGCGCGGGAAAGGTTGTAGCGATTCCCTAGCAGCGCGGCATCGAGCACGCCGGCGGTTTCGTTAGAGAAACGCGCATCGATTTCCGTTTGCAGCCGGCGACGCCACTCGTACAGCCAGGCGAGCGGTAAGAAGACTCGTTCATTGTCCAAACGCTGGATCAATAGCGGACTCTTTACAAAGCCCGAGGCGTCGTAGCCCTTGCGATCGAGATACTCGGTGAACGAAGAAACCCCCGGGTTACGAAAATCATCAGCACGCTCGAGCAGGGTCATGACGCTGATGCGCGCGCCATAACGCAGATCGAGTTGATCGAATTCCTGCGCGATAGACTTCGTCGGAACAGCCGCAAGCAGCATGACCACGCCGGAAGCATCTCGCTCCACTGGTTCCGACTGAGGTGCTTCAGCTTGTCGATTGATTACTCGCGATCTGATTCTTTGTACGCGCAATTGCAGGTATGAACGCTCCGGAGCAATTTCCGGATCGTGCTCCAGCACTCCGGTCAGTTCCAGCGGTTCACCAACCGCTATCGCTCCTTCGTTGATTAGTCTCTTGATTTGATTAGCGGGAACTTCGAACCTTTCGATTGACGCCAGCGTCGCGCCCAGGAAAAGCACGGCGAGGGTTACCAGCAACGTCGGGACGCTCAGTTTCTTAGTAACGTCTGCGTTTCTTATTCTGCTTCTTGTGTTGATAACGAGCGCGACAACAGCAAGTACAGTTGTGAATGCAGCTATGCCGATTAAAAACGATGGGGCGACTACGAAATACAATGCGCCAAGAATTCCCACTGCGAAGGCAGCCGCAAGCTGCGCCAGCGGATAAGCGGCAAAGCCCTGCGTGTGATCGACAGCACGAGACTGCATGTAGAAACGATCCGGCATTGCTGAGATTGAACTTTTAGGCTGGGAGCGCAGGCATCTTGCCCGCGTGCTTGCGCGGCCATCAACGTTGAGGCAGACAAGATGTCTGCGCTCCCAGCGACATCGAGAATGCAGCGGAGGGTCAATCAGAATTGCATCAGTGCCGACAAGCTAAGGGTGACTAGCCGACGTCAAGTATAGCGCGCAGCGCGGGCTATGGCTCGCCTATTGTTGAGGCGAGCCGGAACGCGTCCAAGCGCCCAGCGCCGTCAAATAGCGTCTCTTGCCATTCGCCTTTGAGAAACAGCCGGAGGCGGATGGAATCGATCACGAAGCCCGAAGGCGCGTGGTCTTTTAACAGCAGCCGGATCCCACGACGGATTTCTTCGCCGATCAGTTTGACCAGCCACTCGGGAGGATGTTTTGGGCGATTGCTCAAGTTACAGTTTTGAATGTGATCTCCAGTTCGCTCAGGCTGTCTACGCGGAGTTGTTGGTTCTGCGGCGCTCGGTCGTCGACCATCCTCACCAACAGTCGCGCGCCTTTGACGGGAACCAAAACGGCTGCATCCGTCGAGTGGTAGTTGTTCGTTTGTAGATTCAAAGAGAGCTTAGCTCTGGCCTTTCCGGAATCGACGATCACGCGTGGAACTCCGCGACGCATCGTGCTGCGCAGAATACTCTGCGACTCTGCGCCGAGTCGCGTGTATACCGCTCCGCGAACCTTTGCCACCGCCCTCCGGGTCAGGAAGAAGTTCTTCGATCGACGCGGCCGAATGAAGTCTCTTCGTTCGAGTTCGATGCCGACCAGAGTTCGAAAAGGCGGACACTCGGTCTCGCCTTCCTTGAGTGCGGGATGATATGGGGCTCCTACGTACAAGCTGTGGGTCCGGTGCTCGTCGGCAGCAGGAAAGAGTCGCGCGAGTTCGCAATCGAGTTCCTCTTCGGATACCGCCAGTCGCGCGAATTCGAGTGGGTCGAGGGAAGCAGATGCAGCTATCTCCACCTGCCTTTCCTCCTGAAGACGCAGGGCCCCGTGTACTCCGTCAGAAACATCCAGCACGATCTTCGCGATAAATTCCGCCAATTCCATGCTGACTATTGTCGGTTGAGTTACAGCCATATTGGTGCTTTCCAGACAACCCGCAGAGCATGTCCGGCTTGAACGACAAAGAAGTTTTCTTCGTTTGTAAGTCCGAGCTGCCGCAGCTCAGAGATCTTCGCCAACCGGCGGGACCACCGGCGAGGTTACCGGCGGGACCACCTTCTCGGTAACTGCCAACTGATTCAACGGCTGGAAGTCGGTTCTGAAGTTGACCTCCACACGTCCGAAAATGTTTACCGAGCTACCCGAAATGTCACTTTGAGTCTCGTTTGAGGTACGAACGGTTACACTCTGGTACTTGGTCGAGGCCGAGGCGCTGAACCATTTGGAAAGGGCTTTGCCGGTTTGGGCGCTGGCGTTCAGCACGAAGTCGGTGGTGTTGTAGCTCGCCGAACTCCTCTGATAAACGCTCGATGCCCAGGTAGTAAAGGTCAGTTGCGTTATAACTTTCCCGTTCGTTACCACGAGTCTCAAAAGCCCCATCTTCACCATCTCTCTTAGCAGGTTGTATCTGTTGGCAGCCAAACGCCTGGCAACCAACGCCGCGATGATCTGCAGTTCCTCCTGCTTGAGAGACGTCGAAGTCGCAACTTTTTGGGCAGCTTCTCCAGGCACTGTTAACGCCTGGCCCAGCGTCGTCGCATCGGGGTCAGTGAGCGGCAAACCCTCGGCAACTCTGGTCGCATGAGTCTTGTCTTCCGGAGGCAACACGGTAGCCAGGAATTCAAGGATCTCCGA
>DASYMB010000228.1:0-4582 GCA_036009285.1 Pyrinomonadaceae bacterium
TGGCGATGGTAGAAAAGATTAAACGCGCGCGCGAGGGTGAAGGTGTACTTCGCGAGGTTCGCGGGCTCCGCAGAAGCTGTACATTGGGCGACTATTTCGTCGAGTCGCTCGGCAAGCATCACGAGGGACCATATCTCTGTCCCCGCCTCGTCAGCGAGCACCTCAGAAATCTTGGCGCCGGCCGGATCACTACCTGCCGGCTCACCGGTGGCGGCGTTGATGATTAACTCTTCAGCTTTAGCGCTCGCCTGAATATCCAGCTTGCGGAAGATCGAGTTAGCGCGCACGGCTGCATATTGACAATAGGGACCTGTTTCGCCTTCAAACGAAAGTGCTTCATTGAAATCGAACGCGATGACTGAATTGCGCGTGAACTTCAGCAGGAAATATCGCAGCGCTCCAACTGCAATGTCATGGGCGGTCGCACGCTGCTGGTCCGACGAAAGCTCAGGGTGGCGTGATGAAACTTCGCGCAGTGCGTCAGCCTCGAGGCGGTTGATCAGATCGTCTGCCTTCACGCCCAGACCCTTACGCCCGCTCATCTCGATGAAAGGACGCGCGCGATCTTCTTCGCTTAACTCAATGCCCAGCTCCTCGCAAGCCGCGGGTGAAAGCGCCACCATCTCATAACTAAAGTGCACACTCGCGTCCGCGCCGACCTCCGGCACGACCGCCGCTACACCACGCGCCACGATCTCCTGCGGATATGCTTGTCGTGAATCGATGACGTTATAAACCTTCACGCCGCCCCCAAAATTTGGTCGCACAATCTCGGGAGCAATTTCCGTATTCGGCTCAGTCGTAGTCACCCAGGCGACATGGCCATCTGCGTAGGTGCGAAAAGGTTGGTAGTTAAAGTCGAGCCCAAGCTTACCGAGTTTCCACAGTTGATACGCGATGTCTTTTCCGGTGTAGGTTACCGTACCGTTCGAGCGCACAATGATCTTGTCCGACTCATGTTCCTCCGTGCCGGCGTGCGATTCAAACGGCATCACCCAGCAGCCGGCGTGTTTTCCCTGCGTCTCAAGGCGGAGAACGCCGGCGGCCTTCATCAACTCAAACGCGCGGGCCCAAAACTGGAGATGGAGAATGTCGGATTCGCGCGCCAGCAGGTCGTAGCGAATGTCGAGACGCTGCATCGTGTCGAGAATGCATCGGACGTTTCGCGTGGCGACATAGTCGGCCAGTTCTGCAATCAAGTTGTCGCCCTCTTCAAGCGCGTGCAAGACGTTGGAGCGCAGCTTCAGGCGTTCAGGATTTGGTGCGCCCAGAGCATCACCGTCACGATAGAAAAGTCCGACCTTCGCGTAGAGGTCCCAACAGTAGTAATCAAACGGGCGATCCGCGGGCAGGGAACTGTCGAGCGCCTTGATGTCGTCGAGATTCATTTTCTCGAGGTACATGAAACCGACCACTACGTCCGCGACCTGCACGCCCGTGTTGTCGATGTAGTTTTGCACCTCGACCCGTTCATCCGCCGCCTGAAGTATTCTCACAAACGTGTCGCCGAGGACCGCATTGCGCACGTGGCCGATGTGCGCAGCCTTGTTGGGATTGATGCTGGTGTGTTCGACCATCTTCTTTGGTCGATCCGGCAGGGGCAGCGGCTCGGACAGTTTGGGAGGTTTGTCGACGGCAAATAATGCGAGCAACTTCGCCCGCTCAAAAAACACGTTGAGGTAACCAGCGCCTGCAACTTCCACGCGCGCAACCTCGGCCAGGCTTTCCAACGTCGCTTTCATCTGCTCCGCGATCGTGCGCGGAGGAGTCTTAACTCCGGTGCCGTGCTTGATTAATTTTGCCAGCTCGAATGAAACCGGAAACGCCACATCGCCCAGCTCCGGACGCGGTGGCACCTCGGCGCTCACCTGCTCGAGCTCGATACCAAACAGCGCGAGGGCCGCGGCGCGTACCTGTTGCTTCAACCGATCTTGTATCTCAATTAGAGTCACTTCGGAGTTCAGTCCTCGCTTGTCGACATCATAGGCTTCTGGAAAAGCGCAAAGTATATCGCAGCACTTGCGTTACGGCGAGTCGGACTATATGTGTGTCGTATCTTGGCTGAATGCCGGGACAATGCGGAAGGGTGGCAACGCTCTTTCGAGAGATGCCACCCTTGAGACTGGGAGAGTATTCCGCTCGTTAACGGCTAGTCCTTGAGGACTAACAGGTGAAAGGCACGATCACTGAAGGCGCCGGTGGAGTCATGAGTATCCACCCAGACGCCTTTGTTGTTCTCTGCCGAAGGCAGACAACAACGCAGGGCAACACTGATCTGGCCGGTAGGCTCAGTGGCGTATGCAGGTCGGCCGATTGTGGCAACAAAGACTGCCAAGCTGAGGTCTTCGGTGAAGACAACCTCGTAGACCCCGGGGGCGAGTCGCTTGCTCCTTACTACATTGCGGCCACGAACGAGCGTGCCGTTAGTTTCAACCACTGCCCAGAATTCAGAAACGCAGCAGTGTTGAGGCCGGGTGATGTGTGGTGCGGTGGGAATGGCCAGTGCTTCCTTGAGCGCCTTCTCGTCCGCAACATTTAGAGGTTTTTGTGTGTCAGCCATAAAGATCCTTTCATGAAAGTGAGTTGAGGTGGTACCGGCACGACTGCCGGTCCAGGATGGAGAGGGCTAACTTGCGAGCTTGTCAGTCGGTATGCGTTGCCGGACGTAAGCTGGCCCGTCCAAGACGTTCTCTTCGCATTGAAGATGCAGAAGGGAACTCGCAATTGCCGTACCTTGAAAAGATCGATCCAAAAACGAGAGAAAGTCGAGGCTGGAGAATTTGAGAGGCCACTAATCGTGCTAACGTCTCCACAATAGTGGACACCGCGCACCCGATCGGATTGATAGTTATATTGCCAACTTTCGGCATTCGGAAAAGGCGAAGCTGAAAAGTGACTTCACAGCGATGTAGGTTTTCTCATCACCGGTGCACGTGAACCAGGACCACATTACGCTGCCTTGACACTTTTGCACGACGCTCTGTTACCATCCATCTTCAATCAGACAACTGATACTGAACTGATTCTTCAGGCAAGCACGTCTGTCCGCTTTTCTGTCTCGCTTATGAAGACTCTCTATTTCGACTGCTTCGCCGGTGCCAGCGGCGACATGATCCTCGGGGCTGCGATTGCTGCCGGCGTCGAGCCTGAACATTTCAAACAGCGCCTGTCCCTGCTCGGCTTGAAAGGCTACGCGGTCGCTTTCGAGACTGTCGATCGTTCTGGAATAAGTGCTACCTATGCTCGGGTGCAAACTGCGCACGAACACGCGCACCGCCATCTCTCGGATATTCTCAAGATTATTTACGACTCGGATTTGTCTGACGGCGTGAAGACTCGCGCAGCGAAGATCTTTTCTCGTTTAGCTGAAGCCGAAGCGCGGGTCCATAACGAGCCGGTGGAGCAGGTGCATTTCCATGAAGTGGGCGGGCTTGATGCGATCATCGATGTAGTTGGCGCGGCAATCTGTTTCGAGCTGCTGGGGATTGAGCGCTTCGTATCTTCGCCGCTCCACGTCGGTAGCGGGACCGTCGACATGGACCACGGTCGCTTTCCGGTACCCCCGCCCGCGGTCGCGGAGTTACTAAAAGGTGCACCGTTTTATTCAACTGAAATTATCGGCGAACTGGTGACCCCAACCGGCGCGGCAATCATTACGACTGTGTGCGCGGACTACGGACCGATACCGCCGATGAAGCTTGAGCAAACCGGATATGGCGCCGGTACCCGCGAGTATGAGAAGTTTCCCAACGCCTTGCGTGTTCTGATTGGCGAGGATTACTCGAGCCGCACGCTGTCTGCGGGGCGGGAGGCGTTAGAGGACCAACGTCTTTGGATGATAGAGACGAACATGGACGATATATCGCCGCAGATACTGGGCCACGTAATGGAACGCGCCTTTGAACTCGGCGCCCTCGATTGCTACTTCACTTCCGTGCAGATGAAGAAGAATCGGCCGGGAGTTTTGTTGTCTATTCTTTGTGAGGCTCGCGACCGAGCAACGCTCAGCGAATTACTTTTTTCCGAGACCACCACGCTCGGCATCCGCGCTTACGAAGTGGAACGGCGAGCCTTGCAGCGCCGGGTTGTTACCGTGGAAACGCCGTATGGGCCAATTGATGTTAAAGTAGCGCAACTCAACGGGCATGTGATTAAAGAAATGCCGGAATATGAACAATGCCGGCGGGCGGCCCGGGAAGCTGATGTTCCATTGCGCGTTGTGGAAGAGGCGGCGCGAACTGCTTTCGTCAGGCGCAATGAATAATCCTGGGGATCAGAAGCGGGCTCAGCCCAGATCTCCAATCAAGGAATTGGTTAGAGTTGAGTTGTCATTTCGTGGATGTTTGCCGGCGGCAAAGCGCGAAGACAACTAAGTTTGTTCCGACAGGTAGGGCCAAAATGACGACGAAGTTTTCCAAAGAGAATCGAAGCGGGCCCACGGAGAACGCGATGCCTCCCGTTGATCTTGAGCTCATTGCGCAAGGCGTGCGCATGATTCTTGAAGGTCTGGGCGAAGATCCCGAACGGGCGGGCTTAAAGGAAACTCCCCGGCGCGTCGCTGAGATGTATGCCGAGTTAACCT
>DASYMB010000229.1:0-8231 GCA_036009285.1 Pyrinomonadaceae bacterium
CAACTAAACCCACCCTCTTGCGGCTGTGCGGTCTGATCTGCGGTGGCGGCTGCGCTCCACCGAATTCGCTCAAAGTTTTCGGTAGTGCCCTAATCTCAGTTTTCTCTGTGCAAGCTCGGTGGTGAGCAACAACAATCTCCGTCAACCAATGAAACTGCGGCGTCACTCGCTTTGGATGACGATCACGGTTCTCAAGATCATCCAAAATGCCGTCGGCGCTTTGCTCTGCCGGCGCACTCCAAATGATTTGAGTGGCAGCATCACCTTGCAAGACTTCTAGTTCTCCAACCTTAGAACGTCGTACTCATCAATGATGTACCTCTGCATGTACTTACCGAGAGATTCGGCATTCATCAATCTCTTGTATTCATCCGGCGGAACGTCTTTGTAACGATATTTCTCCCCAGTCCTGAAGACGACATCGAGAAATCTTTTCTTCGGATCATAACGAACTCTGCGAAGCATGCTCGAGTTCACTGTCTTGAATCTGACTGCACGATCCTTTTCAGATGAATTGGTATCCGGCAGCGAATCGATAAGTTTCGCAGCCAGGGTGGCGCGCTCCCGCTCAGATAAAGCGAGCGCGAGTCTTTCAACTTCAGCGAGGCCGGCCATGAAAGAAGGATAACGCTACGAACTTGACTGGGCAAAGGCGATTTCGCCAGAACCGTTGAGCACTTGTTCGATTTATGATGTGCCCTTCGACACGCGCGGCATATTGGTAGCCCCGGACACGCTTCTACGCCTTCGCGTAAATATCTCCACCCGCGGCCACAAACTCCTCCGCTTTCTCTTTCATCCCCACACCCAACGCCGCTTGCTCATCGATCTCTTTCTGCGCGGCGTATTCGCGCACCTCCTGGGTGATTTTCATGGAGCAGAAGTGTGGGCCACACATGGAACAGAAGTGCGCGAGCTTGGCGCCTTCCTGCGGGAGCGTTTCGTCGTGATACTCGCGTGCGACTTCCGGGTCGAGCGAGAGGTTGAACTGATCTTCCCAGCGAAATTCGAAGCGAGCTTTTGACAACGCATTATCGCGATACTGCGCGCCGGGATGACCCTTCGCGAGATCGGCGGCGTGGGCGGCGATCTTGTAGGCAATGACGCCGTCCTTCACGTCCTTCTTGTTAGGCAAGCCAAGATGCTCCTTTGGGGTGACGTAACAAAGCATCGCGGTGCCGTACCAGCCGATCATCGCCGCGCCAATAGCGGAGGTGATGTGATCGTAACCGGGAGCGATGTCGGTTGTCAGCGGACCAAGCGTGTAGAACGGAGCTTCCTGACAAGTCTCGAGCTGCTTGTCCATGTTCTCTTTGATCAAATGCATCGGCACATGACCCGGGCCTTCGATCATCACCTGGCAGTCGTACTCCCAGGCGATCTTCGTTAACTCGCCAAGCGTTTCGAGTTCGGCAAACTGCGCTTCATCGTTCGCGTCGGCAATCGAGCCGGGGCGGAGTCCGTCGCCAAGCGAAAACGAAACATCATAGGCAGCCATGATCTCGCAGATCTCGCGGAAGCGTGTGTAGAGAAAACTTTCTTCATGATGCGCCAGACACCACTTCGCTAATATCGAACCGCCGCGACTCACAATCCCCGTCGTTCTTTTTGCAGTTAGAGGCACATAGGGAAGGCGCACGCCCGCATGGATCGTGAAATAGTCAATGCCCTGTTCCGCCTGTTCGATGAGAGTGTCGCGAAAGATCTCCCAGGTCAGATCTTCGGCTTTACCGCCAACTTTTTCCAGAGCCTGATAAATAGGCACGGTGCCGATCGGCACGGGCGAATTGCGAATGATCCATTCGCGCGTCGCGTGAATATTTTTGCCGGTGGAAAGATCCATCACGGTGTCTGAGCCGCACTTGATCGACCAGCGCATCTTTTCCACTTCATCGTCGATCGATGACAACACAGCGGAGTTGCCGATGTTCGCGTTAATTTTCACGAGGAAGTTGCGCCCGATGATCATCGGCTCGCTTTCCGGGTGATTGATGTTTGCTGGGATGATCGCGCGGCCGCGTGCAACTTCATCACGAACGAATTCAGGGGTTACATATTCGGGGATGGAGGCACCGAATGAAATGCCTTTATGTTGGTGGAACAGGGAATCGCGGGGCGCGCGGACTTCCCGTCCGTTGTTTTCTTCCCCACCGTTGCGGGCGGACCTTTGGTTCAGAGCGCGGTCCCAATGTTCGCGTTGCTCGTCCTCGGGAGCTAAATAGCGGCCGAGGTTTTCGCGGATCGCGATGAATTCCATCTCGGGGGTAATGATGCCCTGACGCGCGTAGTGCAATTGGGTTACGCAAGCGCCGGGCTTGGCGCGCAACGGCGTGCGGCGCAGCGCTGGAAAATCTTCAAGGCGAGTTTTCTCCTGCTGTCGCGCCTTCTCTTTTTGACGCGCCTGGTCGGCGGCGTCGTAAGTCAGGTAGCCATCGTCGATCGGTTGCAGCTCGCGGCCTTCGTATTCTTCGGCGTCGCCGCGAGAGAGAATCCAATGACGACGCAACGACGGCAGTCCCTCACGCACATCACCAGAGATAGCGGGGTCGCCCCATGGCCCACTGGTATCGTAAACGCGCACCGGCTCGTTGTTCCCGAGCGAGTTGTCGAAGTTGCGTGTCTGGTTTTGCAATATCTCGCGAAATGGAACGCGGACGCCGGGCTGCGTCCCGTTGATATAGATGCGGCGCGAATTTGGTAATGGCTGGTTGTTATTAACAGTTGTTTCGTTCTCGGCTGGTTTGATTGCGGCACTCATAAGAACTCCATTTCTTCTCTGTGCGTCTCAGTGTCCGCGGTGACTCTCTGTTGATGACAGTATGATCAACTACAGAGGGCACGGAGTAATCACAGAGCTTCACAGAGAGTTCAAACTAAAAAAACCGCTCCACCTTACGCAAAGGACAGAACGGTCATCGGATAACTGTTTCTCCCTTCGACGGTGCTAACCGTATCAGGTTCTAGGGGTCTCCCGATTGCGGAATTCGGATTTCGGAATCTGGATTCAAGGTACTGCTTTGTGAATCCGCAATCCGATATCACCAATCCGCATTCGCCAGGACTCTCAGCCACGCGTTTGCAATCGTGGCTCCCCCGAAAACTTTGTAGTGACAGTTTACTACACCGCCGTCGAATGCAGTAAACTCGATCCGGAAAACTGATGACTCAAGAAACTTATAAGAGGATTGTGCTCGAGTATGTAGCGGCCTTCAATCGCGGCGACGAGGAAGCTCTACGCGCGTTGTTTGCTGAAGATGCGCTCGTTTATGGCGTGCTGGGTTGGGGTACCGTGGAGCAGGTCGTTCCCATCTGGCGCGAGATCAAAAGTGCTTTCGCAATCCACTTGCAGGTCGAGTCGATTATTGCCGAAGGCGACACCGTGGCTGTGCGCTACCTCGAGCGTGGCACCTCGGTCCGGTCCATTTCGCGGTGGGCCGATTACCGGCAAGTCGTTTGAGGTTGTGGCGCTGGAATGGTTCAATATCGAGAACGGCAAGATTCACCGGCGCTGGGGAGCACGCGATAACGCAGCCCAATTTCGGCAGATGGGTTTGCCGCTAAGCTGAGTTAAGTTTTCAAAACGAATTCAATGTCCAGGTAAACGAAACTGAAAGGGAGATAACATGGCAGCAGAAGAAGGCAAACGATTTGTAGATTTCAACTTGCAGAACCAGGATGGCGAGACTGTGACGTTAGATGATTTCGCCGGCAAGTGGCTGGTGCTTTACGTCTATCCGAAAGACGATACGCCAGGTTGCACCATACAGGGAAAATCTTTTACTGCTTCGAAGCAGGACTTTGACGATGCCGGCATCGCGGTGGTTGGCGTAAGCGCGGACGACGTGGCTTCGCACAAAGACTTCTGCAATAAGTTTGCCTTCACGATTGATCTGCTTGCCGACCCGAATCACCAACTGCTGGAAGCAGCAGGTGTGGGCCAAAGCGAATACAAAGGCACGATGTACTGGGACCGCACTTCATTTGTGATCGATCCGGATGGAACTCTCAGGAAGATTTATCTCAAGGTGAGTCCCGAAGGCCACGAGCAGGTGTTGTTGAACGACATCAAAGCGATGCAGGCGTCAAGCTGAAAGGCTCTGCACAAAAAAGTCGGCCAGATAGCTACGGAGGCTGAAACAGAACCGGGAGCACCACAAAGAGCGGCGCCCCTCTACACAGCTAACGTCTCGTTTCCTTCGGGCGCGACGCCAGGCGCGAAGTGGTTACTTGCTTTTTGTCGGGGACCCTCATCCAGGTAGAGATGGACAATAGCTCCTGGTCGGAGACTCTTCGTCCCAGTCCTTTACTTAGTCGTCTTTTCAGCCCTATCTTTTCCACCCAACCAACGACGGTGAGGAAGATGCCGGCCAAAAATTCATAGACGAGAAGCAATCCTTGCATTACTTTTTCACCTGCTGGGAAGTCGTGGCGTGGTAAAGCATTTCAGAAGCTCGATGCTAGCCGCCGATGAAACTCATCGAGCGGGAAGGCGCGACGAACTGCGGCTCATTGATGTAGTGGCGCGGCTCTTTTTTGAGCACTACGCTTTCAATGAAGTCTACGATTTCCGATCTGGTTGCACCGAGGCGAACGACATCGCGCAGCGAATGTTCGACGGTGGAGAAGAGGCAGGTGCGAATCTGGCCGTCGGCGGTGAGTCTGATTCGAGAACAGGCGCCGCAGAAAGGCTCCGTCACGGGCGCGATGATGCCGATCTCGCCGGGAACATTGTCGGCAAAACGATAACGCGAGGATGTTTCCGAACCACGATCGGTATCAATTGGAGTTAGGGGAAACCTTTCGTTAATGCGTTCGCGAATTTCGCGTCCGGAGACTACATCCGAGCGCGACCAATCGTGGCCGGAGTCTAACGGCATGAATTCGATGAAGCGCATCTTCACGTCGTGCTCGCGCGCGAACGCGGCAAAGTCGGCGACCTCGTCTTCATTGTGACCACGCACGATCACGGCGTTAATCTTGATCGGTTCTAAACCCGACTCCTTCGCCGCCGCAATGCCCGCCAACACGCGATCAAGCACATCCACTCCGGTCATCTGTTTGAAGGTGTCGCGTTTCAAACTATCGACGCTGATCGTGATGCGATCGAGTCCTGCGTCCTTTAAACCTTGCGCTCGGTCCGGAAGGAAGTAGCCGTTTGTTGTTAGCGCCAGGTCCTGCAATCCTTTTGTTTTGAGCAGCGAGAGTTTCTCAATGATCGTCTCGATGTCGCGGCGCATCATCGGCTCGCCGCCAGTCAAACGAATTTTTTGAATACCGAGAGAGACGAAGATGTCGCAGATGTATTCGATCTCTTCGTACGAAAGCATTTGCTCCTTCGGCGCTATCGGCGGCTCGCCGTGCGGCAGGCAATAGAAACAGCGAAAGTTGCAGCGGTCGGTCAGCGACACGCGCAAGTCGCGTATCGGACGGTTGTAAGAATCTTTGAGAGTTGATGTCATTGTCCGGTTTACGTCTGGCCATAATAATACGCTGGCTGCATTGGCACTCCAAGTTGCCGCAGTCAACTGCCGGGATGGCTTGTACATCAACCGCCATCGCGAAAAATTGCAACTACGAAAGTCCTGTTATAAAGTCGGCATGTGCGCTTCAAGTTTGATAAAAGGAAGAGCATTACTCTCCGCGCAAATGCGAAGCGCGGGATTGGTTTTGAAGAAGCACAAGAGCTATTTCGTTATCCCTACTATTTGGATCGGCGCGAGGATCGCCCGAAGCAATATCGCGCCATTGGCTGGGTCAGCGGGCGGCTCTATTCGACGATTCTTGAAATCAGGGAGGACGAAGCGGAGAATACTATCACCTGGTGATCCTGTGGAAAGCTACCACGGAAGAACAAATGCTCTATGAAGAAAACCTCTAAAACGAAACGAACAGCGTCCGCGGAATCGATAGCTCGCTTGGCGGACAAAGGACAAGACATATCTGCCTACTTTACGAACAAGGGCAAGATGATGCCGCCTCTCGACAGCTTCGGAGTTGAACTGAATAAGGACCTGGTCGAGGAATTGACTGAGGCGGCTAGAAAACTCAAAGTAACAAGGCAAACCCTAATTAAGCGTTTCATCAGACATGGACTCGACCAGCACTACATGGCCCAAAGAGCTCGCAAGGTTGGGTGAGAGTTAAATGGCTCGGACAAAATCCGGGCGCGGGGGAATTGCATTCGTTCGTTTGCTTCTCTCTTTAGCTACCTGCCAGCCACCGCGCCGCATTGGCAACGTAAGTCTTGATGTCCTGCAACGCTTCCGGGTTCCGTTTGTAACCATCGCCCGGCGGCTCGACCAGAAAACTCGGACAACCCATCTTGGTGTTCCAGTTGTAGTCCGCGAAATGATGAAAACTGGACTCCGCGATGCCGCGCCCGAGCGCGTTATCGTGATCGTCGATTGAGCGTTCGAAGGCCACCACCAGATTAAACGGACGACCGGTGGTCATGCTTTGGCCCACCGCAATCACGTGCGCCTGCTTTTCATTTTCGGGCACGCCGACCGCTCCTTCGTGTGGGTGGGCCGGAAAGAATTCGATGACCCCTAACGGCGATGTGGGATTACCCATCAACTCATGATCGGGATCGGCGCCGATCCTCTGGTAGTCGCCGTTGGCGCCCGAATGATAGTTGGGCCACGAAATCGAAGTAGTACCGGTATCATCGGGAACATGTCTGGAGGGATCGGGTTCAGGATTCTTCGAATGAAAAAAGTGGGCGCGACCAATGCCTCCGAGCGTGCACAGCGAAGTGCCCAGGTCCTGGTGATCGCGAGTCGCCATGATGCCGCCGCCACGCTGCCGAAAACGAGTGATGCCCTGGCAATCCGTCGCCGTCAGACCGTCTCCCGTGTCCACCGCAAATAGCCACAGCTCTTTGAAGTCTGAAGAGTCCAGCCTGCTGAGCACGGGATCGTTGCCGGCCCCGTCCAGCTCGCGATCACGAGTGGTCACTTCATACAGAGGGTTTCGCGCCTCGTCTTTCAGCGAAGCCAGCTCATCCCGCAACAGAGAGAAGCGACCGATGTGCCAGTCGTCTTCGACAAACGGAATGGTAGTTTGCATTAGTATGCGAATCGGAGTTGTCATGCGTTACTTCCTTCGAGAGCCGCCGGAATAGCTGAGAGCTTCGAACTGTTGAGCTTTCGCCGCAGGTTGAACGGAGACTAGTCTAACTTTCAGGACGATGCAATGGAAACCAGCGCCGAGTTGGGTAGGGCTCCATTAGTGTGTTGCTAAGAAAGGAACGGTTAAGGCAATGAGGTCGCTCTTGCGCTCGCTTGATTATTGAATTAAAAGATTGCAGCGAAACCTAATCCAAACGACGCTACAGCCTCGAGCCGCAATTGCCCTGTCGCCCGACCTGTCGTTCGGTAACGAACTACGGAAAGGACAATATGCTGAAACTCCCGCACCGGATTGTCTACTTTGCATTGGTCGGCGCCTGTCTGCTATGCAGCACCGCGAGCGCCCAGTCAACGATCTTCAATATCCCTTCAAGCGACGTTCAGGCCCCTCGCAAAGTTTATCTTGAAGCCGACTTCATCACCCACTTCGCTTCGTATCAGAATGGCGGTTACCAGACGTATGGGCCGCGCATCGTCGTCGGCCTGCCGGGAAATACGGAAGTCGGCGTCAACGCTTTTTATACGCGAACGTCTCCCGGTGAGCCTGTGGAAGTGCAGCCAAACTTCAAATGGCGATTCTATAACAACGAGCAGCGCGGGCTGGCTCTGGCTGCCGGGGTGTTGATCTCCATTCCTGTTACCCGGAGACGCGATGGCAGAACCACCGGCATGCTATACCTCGTCGGCAGCAAAACTTTCCCCGGCACACATGGGCCAAGGGTTACCTTTGGTGGTTACACGTTAGCTGGGAGATTCGATGCGGGCACTGACAAGACCGGAGTGCTCGCCGGCTTTGAACAGCCGCTCACGAAGAAGCTTTCGTTTGTGACCGACTGGTTCAGCGGCAACAACGACGTGGGTTACGTCACGAGTGGGGCGGGGATAACACTTTCACCAAAGCAAAATATCTATGCCGGTTACAGCTTCGGGAATCAGGGTCGAGGTAACAATTCGCTGGGCATTTACTATGGCTACAGTTTCTGAGGAATGCTGGGGAATCGGTGTCTTCACCTATCCTGGGTCACGAAGCTATACTCTAGTTGAATAGCAAAATTAACCGGTTTCCCACAAATCGAGCCGGGCCGAAATCTGACCAGGTTT